>NZ_JBEXHP010000107.1:0-19097 GCF_040607895.1 Micromonospora sp. NPDC005220 | reverse complement strand
AAGCTGGTGGCGGTGCTGCCGGCCGCCGACGCCGCCGAGGCGCACCGCCTCGCCGGCCGGGTGCACCTGATCGGCGACGGGCCGGCCACGCCCGTCCCGGCCACCGTCGCCGACGCGGTCGCCGCGCGGCGGGTGCTGCGCATCCGGTACGCCGACCGCTCCGGCGCCGACTCGACCCGTGACGTCGAGCCGCTCGGCTACCTCGGCAATTCCCGACACTGGTACCTGGTGGCCTGGTGCCGGCTGCGCGACGAGCTGCGCTGCTTCCGCACCGACCGGATCCGGAGCGTCTGCGCGCTGCCCGATGTGGTGGCCCGGGAGCTAAGCCTGGCCGATCTTGACATCCCGCATGAACGGGTCCGTCCGCTGAGCCTGGTCTGAGGCATGCCTTGGGCGCGGCGGCCTGGGCGGGCGCCTCGTCGGTGAAACCCGGCCAGGTGACCCGGAAACACCGACAGGACGCTGTCGCGAACGGCACCGAGACTGCTCCAGAAGACGGCCGAACGGCCGGCACGAAATTCTGGAGGCAGCAAATGTCCAGGTCCACGACGCCCATCACCTGGTTCGAGATCGGCACCGACCGGCCCGAGGATGCGGAGCGGTTCTACGGAGAGCTGTTCGGCTGGACCTTCGAGGAGCAGGGCTCAGCCAACGGGTCCTACCGGGTGACCGGGGCCGGCGGCGACACCGGGATCGGCGGGGCGATCCGGGCGACCGACGGGACGTCGCCGAACTACGCGGTGTTCTACGCCGAAGTCGCCGATGTGGCGGAGACCTGCCGACGGGCCGAAGCGGCCGGCGGCCGGGTGCTGGTGCCGGCGCGTACGACTCCCAGCGGTCTCACCTTGGCCCACCTACTCGACTCGACCGGCAATCGCCTGGGCGTGTTCACGCCCCCGCCCCAGCAGAGCTGACCCTCCGGGCCCGGCTGACCCGGCTTTGGCCTTGGGTTGGCCTTGGGGCTGGCCTTGGGTTGGCCTTGGGACTGGCCTTGGCCCTGGCCCTGAGACTGGCCCTGGCCCTGGACTGGCTCGGGCTGATACCCCTGCGCCGGTGTGACGAGCGATCCAGCCTGGCCGGCATACCCCCGGGGATGATCGACTCCGTTTTCATGATGTCGGGGTGTTCGAGCACGTCGGATGCCGCGACTTCATGAAAACCGAGTAGATCAAGCCGGGGCCCGGCCGGCCCGGGCCCGGCAGGGTGGTCTGGGTCCGCCTGGCCGGCCCGGGGCCTGGCCGGTCCGGGTCCGGCAGGGTGGTCTGGGTCCGCCTGGCCGGCCCGGGGCCTGGCCGGTCCGGGTCCGGCAGGGCGCGGTCTGGGTCCGCCTGGCTGGTCCGGGGCCTGGCTGGTCCGCCGCCTGGCTGGTCCGGGGCCTGGCTGGTCCGCGGCCTGGCTGGTCCGGGCCCGGCAGGGTGGTCCGGGTCCGGGAGAGCGCGCTGAGGCCGGCCCCGGCGGGTCAATGCCTGCCGGGGCCGGTCCCGCCGGATTACCTGCCGGGCATACCTGCGCCGTGCTGGCCGCCAGGGCCGCGGTGGCCGCCCGGGCCGGGGAAGACGCCGGCCTCGACGGCCTTGGTGATGGCGTCGGCCTGCTCCTGGGTGAGCTTGCCGTCCTTCACCGCCTGCTCCAACCGCTCCTTGAGCGCGGCCTGCCGGTCCTCGGCGGACGGCCGCTGCGGGCGGTCGGCCGGCCGGTGCTGCTCGCGGATCTTCTCCAGTGCGGCGGTCACCTTGTCGGTGGGCACACCCAACTCCTTGGCGAGCGCCTCGGCGAACTCGCCCTGCCGGTCGGCCTTTGCGCCGGGCGCAGTGCCCGGAGCCGGGGCGGTGCTGGTGGTGTTCGGCGTCGGTGTGGGCGTGTCGGCGGCGAACGCGATCGTCGGGGCCGCGATCCCGACGCCGAGGACGCCGGCGGTGGCCAGGCCAGCCAGCAGGTGCTTCCTACGGATGGTGCGGGACATGCTGTCCTCCAGAGGTTCGGTCATCGTGCGCTGTCGTCACCGACAGTGACCGGGCAGTCTGGGCGGAAGCCATGGCGACCCTGTCAGCGAGCTGACAATCTTGACCGGCGGTAGCCGAAATCGGTTGTGTCATCGCTGGCCGGGCGGTCAGGGTGGATGATCCACCGACGGAAGGCCAGCGCGACATGACCGTCGAGATTCGGGAGATACCGCTCGTCGAGCCGGGCGCCGGGCCGTACGCCATCACGCCTGGCCCGGACGGCGCGCTGTGGCTGACGCTGGCCCATGCCGGCGGGATCGCCCGGTTGTCGCCCGACGGCGCGGTCCGGACCTACCCGCTGGATCCGGCCGGCGGACGCCCGTTGATCATCACGGCCGGGCCGGATGGCGCGCTCTGGTTCACGCGTTCGGGAGACGACCGGATCGGTCGGATCACCGTCGACGGCGAGCAACGCACCACCGCCCTGCCGGCCGGCACCGGGCCGGGTGGCATCGCGGCCGGGCCTGACGGCGCGCTCTGGTACGCCGGGATGACCTCCGACACGATCGGACGGGTGGAGACCGACGGCACCCACAGCGCATTTCCGCTGCCGGTGACGGGCGGCTTTCCCTCGATGATCACTGCTGGCGCGGACCGGGCGCTCTGGTTCACCCTCAACCAGGCCAACGCGATCGGCCGGATCGGCCTGGACGGCCGGGTGACGGTGTATCCGTTACCCACCGTCAAGGCGGGCCCGGTCGGCATCGCCCTCGGCGACGACGGCGCCATCTGGTTCGTGGAGATCGCAGCCGGTCAGCTCGGCCGGATCTACCCGGACGGCAAGATCGTCGAGATCCCGCTGCCGGACCGGGCGGGCCGTCCGCACGCGATCGTCGCCGACCCGGACGGGGGCGCGTGGTTCACCGAGTGGGGTGCCAACCGGATCGGTCACCTCGATCCCACCGGACGGATCGAGGGCTACGCCCTGCCCACTCCCAACGCCGAACCGCACGGCATCACCCGCACCCCCACCGGCATCTGGGCGGCCCTGGAATTCGGCGCAATAGCCCACCTCCCCCCACCCGCCTAACCGCTGACCGCCCGCCCCACCGCACCCCGCCCTCGGCCCGGCGCGGTTGATCATGAAGTTATTGCCCCGACACGCCGTGACGAGTGACAACAACTTCATGATCAACGGCGCTCGGGGTGGGTGGGGGAGGGGGGAGGGGGTGGGGGTTAGGCGACGGCGGGGGTTGTGGTGAGGGTGGCGGTGGTGGTGTCGAGGGTGGCCTCGGTGCCTACCGGGACGGTCAGTTGGTTGGGGCCGTGACCGATGGGGAGGCCGCCGAGCACCGGTACGCCCAGGTCGCCGAGGAGTTCGGTGAGCACGTCGACGATGGTGGTGTCCCAGCCGTCGCCACAGTCGGTGAACTGCCCGACCGCCACCCCGGCCAGGCCGTCCAGCGCGCCGGCCCGGCGCAGGTGGGTGAGCATCCGGTCGACCTTGTACGGGGGCTCCTGCACGTCCTCGATCAACAGCACCGCACCGGTCAGGTCGGGCAGGTCCGGTGTGCCGATCGACGCGGCGATCATGCACAGGTTGCCGCCGAGCAGGGTGCCGGTGGCGCGACCCGGGACGCGTACGGCAAAGGTTTCCTCGGTGGGGTCCGCGGTGATCGACACCGGCTCGGTCGTCATCAGCGCCGCGTGCAGGGACTCGGCGGAGCGCAGCGGCGTCCGCTCGTCGCGCCAGGCCGCCCCCGGGCCGTGCACCCCGGCCAGGCGTGCACCCCGCCACAGGGCGAACTGCAACGCGGTGATGTCGGAGAAGCCGGCCACCACCTTCGGGTCACGGCGCACGGCGGCCATGTCGATGGCGTCCACGATCCGTTGGGCACCGTAACCACCCCGAGTGCAGATCACCCCGCGTACGTCAGGGTCGGCGAAGGCGGCGTTCAGGTCGGCGGCGCGCAGGTCGTCGGTGCCGGCGAGGTAGCCGTGGCGGGCGTACGCGTTCGGCGCGGGCACCGGACGCAGCCCCCAACCGGTGAGCAACTCCATGCCCCGGGCCACCCGCTCCGGCGAGGTCGGCCCGGACGGCGACACCAGCAGCACCGTGTCACCCGGGCGCAGCACGGGCGGGCGTACGGGGGCGCTGTCCTCGTTGACCACGACCGCAGAGCCTAACGACCCGCCGTAGCCGGGACCCCCGCACGGGCGGCGGGACGCCCAGCACGGGCGGCGGGAGGCCGAGTACGGGCGGCGGGACGCCGAGCACGGGCGGCGGGAGGCCGCGCGAGCCCGTGCCGGGGCGTGGTGCCGCACGGCGTACCGGCTAGCCTCGACGGGTGGCAACCGCGCTGGTGATCGAGAACGACCCGACGGACGACGCGCGCCGGCTGGGTGAGTGGCTGACCGAGGCTGGGCTGGAGCTGTGGGTGGTTCGCCCGCACGCCGGCGACGAGCTCCCCGCCGACCTGGAGGGGTACGCGGCGCTGGTGGTGCTCGGCGGCGACCAACAGGCGTACCCGTTGCCGGACGGCTCGCCCGGCGCACAGTGGTTCCCGGCCGTGGAGGGCCTGCTGCGCAAGGCGGTCCGGTACCGGGTGCCGACCCTGGCGATCTGCCTGGGCGCGCAGCTGCTCGCCACCGCGCACGCCGGGCTGGTGGAGCGCAGCCCCTCCGGGCCGGAGATCGGCCCTGCCGTGGTCGGCCGGCGCGACGCCGCCGAGGGCGACCCGTTGTTCCGGTACGTGCCGTTGATCCCGGACGTGCTCCAGTGGCACTCCGACGAGATCACCGAGCTGCCCCGGGGCGCGACCCTGCTGGCCGCCTCCACCCGCTACCCGCATCAGGCGTTCCGCCTGGGTGACCGGGCGTGGGGGTTGCAGTTCCACATCGAGTGTGACGCCGCGATGATCGCCGACTGGGCCACCGACTCGACCCAACTCGCCGAGCTGGGCTACGACCCGGAGCTGGTGGTGGCGGCCTGCGCCTCGGTGCTGGCCGACGTCGAGGAGGTCTGGCAACCGTTCGCCGCTCGGTTCGCCGCGCTTGCCCTCGGCGAGTTGGACGACAGCACGACTCGGCGCGGCCTGCCGCTGCTCGGGCACTGATGAGTCGGCCGACCAGGGCACCGGGCCGGCTCGCCCGGTACGGCTTCGGCACCGCCGAAGGCGACGGCGGGGCGCGCGCCGCGGACCTGCTCGGCCCGGAGGGGCTGCGGCTGTGGCGGCCGGTCGAGCAGGAGCCGGTCGACGAGGCCGCCGCGGAGCTGCTCGCCGCCCTGTCCCGGGCCGCCGACCCGGACCTGGCGCTGCGCCAGTTGCACCGCATCGTGGAGGCCGAAGGCCGGGCTACCGACGGCAGCGCCGAATCGCCGCTGCTCGCGGACCTGCACAACGACCCCGGGCTGCGGCGGCGGCTGATCGCGGTGCTCGGCGCGTCGGCGGCGCTCGGCGATCACCTGGTTGCCCACCCCGAGCACTACCAGGCGCTGCGGACCGCCCCGGACGGGCTCGCCCCGATCGCCGAGGGGCGGCTGGAGCCGGCCGACGGCGGCAACGCGGTGGCGGCGCTGCGGACCGCGTACCGGTTGGCGTTGTTGCGGATCGCGGCGGCCGACCTGACCGGCGGGCGCGGCCTGGAGCAGACCATGGCCGCGCTCTCCGCGCTGGCCGACGCGACGCTCTCCGCCGCGTACGAGATCGCGGTCGCGGAGCTGGCGGAGGGCACCGAGCGACCCCGGCTCGCGGTCGTGGCGATGGGCAAGTGCGGCGGAGGCGAGCTGAACTACGTCTCCGACGTGGACGTCATCTTCGTCGCCGCCGAGGACGCCGACCTGTCCGCCGCGACAGTGGTGGCGACCCGGCTGATCTACATCTGCGGGTTGGTCGCCTGGCCGGTGGACGCCGCGCTGCGCCCCGAGGGCAACCGGGGCCCGCTGGTGCGGACCCTCGCCAGCCACCTGGCCTACTACCGCCGGTGGGCGCGCACCTGGGAGTTCCAGGCGCTGCTCAAGGCCCGCCCGGCCGCCGGTGACCTGCCGCTGGCCCAGGAGTGGATCGACCAGCTCGCGCCGCTGGTCTGGCGGGCGGCCGAACGGCCCGAGGCGGTCGAGGACGTCCGCGCCATGCGCCGCCGGATCATCGACCACATCCCGCCGAAGGAGCTGGAGCGCGAGATCAAGCGCGGTCCCGGCGGGCTGCGCGACATCGAGTTCGCCGTCCAGTTGCTGCAACTCGTGCACGGTCGCGGCGACGAGACGCTGCGCGCCCCCGGCACGATCCCGGCGCTGCGCGCGCTCGTCGCCGGCGGCTACGTCGGCCGGGCCGACGGCGAGGCCCTGCTGCGCGGCTACCGCTTCCTGCGCAGCGTCGAGCACCGGCTGCAACTACAGGGCCTGCGCCGTACGCACACCGTGCCCGCCGAGCCGGGCGCGCTGCGCTGGCTCGCCGCCGCGCTGGGTTTCACGGCCGCGCCGGGGCGCAGCGCCGTGGAGAGCTTCCGGGCCGAGTGGGTCACCCACGCCACCGAGGTACGCCGACTGCACGCCAAACTGCTCTACCGGCCGCTGCTGGAGTCGGTGGCCCGGGTACCGGCCGACGGGCTGCGGCTCACCCCGGAGGCGGCCCGGAACCGGCTGGAGATCCTCGGCTTCGCCGACCCGGCCGGGGCGTTGCGTCACCTCCAGGCGCTCACCGGCGGGGTGAGCCGCACGGCGGCCATCCAACGCACGTTGCTGCCGGTGCTGCTCAGCGAGTTCGCCGACGCGCCGGAGCCGGACCGGGGTCTGCTCAACTACCGCAAGGTCTCCGACAAGCTGGGCAGCACCCCCTGGTACCTGCGGCTGCTGCGCGACGGCGGCCCGGTCGCCCGCCGGCTGGCCCGGGTCCTCGCCCTGTCCCGGTACGTCGCCGACCTGCTCGCCCGCGACCCGGAGGCGCTGCGGCTGCTGGCCGAGGAGAACGAGCTGACGCCACGCCCGCCGGAGGTGCTGCGGGAGGGATTCCTGGCGGCGGCGGCCCGGCACACCGACCCGGTCGAGGCGACCAGCGCGGTGCGCGCTTTGCGCCGTCGCGAGCTGGTCCGGGTGGCCTGCGCCGACGTGCTCTGCCGGGCGGGTGCGCTCGCGCCCAGCCCCACCCGGGCGGACGGCGCGAACCGGCCCGCCCGCGGGCTGTCCGACATCACCGCCGTCGGTACGGCGCTCGCCGACGTCACCGACGCCACCCTGGCCGCCGCGCTGCGGGCCGCCCGAGCCAGCCAGCCGGCACCGGCAGGGCTGCGGTTCGCGGTGATCGGCATGGGCCGGCTCGGCGGGTACGAGTCGAACTACCTCTCCGACGCCGACGTGCTCTTCGTCTACGACCCGCCGCCGGGCACCAGCGAGAGCGCCGCCAGTGCCGCCGCGCACGCCGTCGCCGAGGAGCTGCGCCGACTGCTCGGCGTGCCCGCCCCCGACCCGCCGCTGGGCGTCGACGCCGACCTGCGGCCGGAGGGCCGCCAGGGCCCGCTGGTCCGCAGCCTCGCCGCGTACGCGCAGTACTACGCCCGCTGGTCGCGGGTGTGGGAGGCGCAGGCCCTGCTGCGGGCCCGGTTCGTCTGCGGTGACGCCGACCTGGGCGCCGAGTTCGAGGCGATGATCGAGCCGGTGCGCTACCCCGCCGACGGGTTGACCCGCGAGCAGGTCGTCGAGATCCGGCGGATCAAGGCCCGGGTGGAGACCGAGCGGCTGCCCCGTGGCGCCGACCCGGCCACCCACACCAAACTGGGTCGCGGTGGGCTGGCCGACGTGGAGTGGGCGGTGCAACTCGTCCAGCTCCGGCACGCCGGCGCGAACCCGGCGCTGCGCGGCACGCGTACCCTCGATGCCCTCGCGGCGGCCGAGCGGGCCGGCCTGATCGACCCGGCGGACGCTGCGGAGATGGCCGCCGGCTGGTCCCTGGCCGCGCAGGTCCGCAACGCGTTGATGCTGGTCCGGGGCCGGGCCGGCGACCAGCTGCCCCGGCACGGGGTGGAGTTGGCCGGGGTGGCCCGGCTGCTCGGCCGGGACGACCCGGGGGAGTTCCTCGACGAGTACCTGCGCACCGGCCGCCGCTCCCGCGCCGCCGCGCAACGGGTCCTCGATGCCTGACGCGTCGTCGCGCCCCACCGGGCCGAGGGTCGCGGGAACCGGCTGGGCGGGGCGGCCCTGGGCTGGGTGTTCATCTCGCAAGCAAGGCCGCACGTCACGCCTTGGAATTCCCACAAGCGTCCCAAAGCTTTTGCATCGGCCTCTGCCGCTAAACCCGGAAACCGACCGCTGATGCACCGTCCCGTAAATAAAGTGCCTGTCGCGCGTCGGGCAGGCCAGCATGACCCTGGAACCTCGACTGCGACCCCAAGCAAGACCAGCCAATGGGCAGTCAGAGTCAATGCTGCAGATCCGGCGGTACTTGGTAAAAGGCTGCGCAAGCCGCGCGCAGACATGCATGCAGCCGGCCGAATCAACGACGGCTCTCCAAGGGCGTGAACTTCTAGGTGAAGCCCTCCTGGGCCTCGGAGAGGTTACCATAATCTCTTACACCTAAGCGCGGCAACCGATGGTTCAATCGGTATTCGGCCATGAGCTAGTTCAATCTCGCGAGCGTTTTTACGCAAGCCCAGACGCAGTCCTTGCTGCTTCAAGGGGCGCCAGGACGGTTACGGACCCAGGTCGTATAAGTGGTTGTTGTGAAACACGCATAAAGGTCATGAGTTGACAATCGGCAGCTGTGCCGCCCCTCAGAACCTCGTGGAGAATACCACGTCGTCGCTCACGGCGCGACCAGCGACTACACAGAGTTAGATCTCGTCCTCATGTTGCCCAATCGCCGTGGCCGCGATTGGCCTGCTGTAGCCCTTTGTCATGCGGTAGGCGTTGGCGCATCATCTGATCACGTATAGCTACAAAGCAATGTTCGTGTTGAACTAATTCTCACTTCATGGTTGACGCTACAGCTAGATCCACGTAGCGTCCTTTGGGCCCGCACAAAATGCGGGCTCCAACGCAGGAGGAGAGTAAATGGGTATCAAGCTTGCGGCTCGTGCCAGCGTAGCTTTGGCCGTGGCCCTGTTCGGGGGAGCTCTGGTGGCGCCAAATTCGGCGTCCGCCGCCCAATGGAACAGCGTGAATTTTGGCGTCTATTCGAGTGGGATCGTATGGGAGAATTATGTCCGCTCCCACACGAGTACTTCCGACATCAAATTCGACATGGCTGACGGTTACAGCAGCTTCAAATCCGGAACTGCTGCGCTCAAGTACGAGTCGAACGGTAAGGTTTTCGCCCAGAAGAGCGTTGGGCTGACTTCGGTTACGTTGGTAAGCAACTGGGGAGCTACTCGTTTCCGGTTCGGCTTCGGCGCATATCCCGCTAGTGGAACAGTGGTCGGATCGCTCTACTACTGAGCGTGAGAGTGCTGCGCGAATAGGGCGCTCTCTCCTTTGGTGAGAGGGATAATGGCACCCTTTCTATCGCGCACCCATCGATTTCGGGTAGAACCGCTTAAGCAATGGTCGTGTGGACAGATCTGGCTAGCTCCGTCCGGCGGAGGTCAATATCTGTCCGCACGATCAGGCTTGGGCGGAACTTTGAGGGCCCTGCGAACGCCCGATCTGAGGTGGGCCGACCAACTAGGTTCGGTCGCGGCCCCGCCAATCGCACGAATCCGGAAAATAGATCAAAGGTGCATTTCTTGCGGATACTCAATCGCCAGCTAACGTCGCCTACAGTCGCGATCTTCGTGGCGGCGATGACGGTATCAGGCTGCTCTGCGGGTGCGGGCGAATCGCGATCCAACAGCTCAACGAGCCGCGTGCCCAATAGCTATGAAGAAATGAATGCTGAGTTCAACGCAGAGAAAAATAATCTGCGGCTACCTGCCGAAACGGCTTGGCCGGCAGATGTCAGGCGAGATGGGTTGGGTGACCTTTATTCGCCGGGGTACGGAACTTCCCAAGCCGAACAGTTTTGGTACTGTAGTTGGGCGAAGAGATGGCTCTCTATAAGAGCTGTCGCTGGAGAAGATGCGAAGGCAGCTCTTTTGGAGCTGCAATCTGTTAAGCAAACCTCTCTATATCAGACTGCTTTCGCGCCTGAAGTGAAGCGTGAGACGGATAGTGAACTGGCCGCTGCCGAGAAGGGCGACCCAACATTGTTGTCGGTCAGCGTAGAGCGCAACTGTTGATTGCCAATAGGTTACCTGGCGTGAATCCGCGGATTAGCGGCCCGGCGAAGACGTGACCCTCCCTGCTCTCGGGTCTCAGGGTTCGATGGGTAGGGCATGTCACCGGGTAAAGCATGATAATGGAGAACTCTAGACCCTTAGCTGCCGAGCGTGTATTGGCCAGGGCCGGGGACCGTGACGGTGGTCCAGTCACCATCTGCGATGACGGTGGCTCCACCAGACGCGGTCAACCAGCGGCTGTGCCGCACCCGGACCGCCACCGGCTCCGCCGTCGGAGCCCAGAAGGTCACCGTGGCGCCATCGACGCGAACCAGCTCGGCGGGGGCGGCAACTAGGGGTGTCGGGTCGACCACCTTCCAGACCCGCCAGTGCTGGTCGGACCAGACCGGCGTCAGGTACGGCAACCCGTCCTCGACCAGCGCCACCTCGGCCCGCCCCACCCAAGACAGCGGGGCGTCCGCAAGCGCCACGTACTGCACGGCGTTGTCGTTTAGCCAGGTCCGGTAACTGTCCGGGGTCAGCGGTGCGTCGGTGCCGGACGCGCCGGGCACGGTAGTGAAGAACAGCGGGTTGCGCTCGATGTCGGCCTGCCGCAGCCAACCCCGCGCTAGCGGCACCTCACCGAGCCGGGCTGCCTCCCAGTAGTTGCGCGTCGGTGGCACCTCGACCCTGCCGGTGAGCCGCTGCTCGCTCAGGAACGCGCGCAGTGGCCCGTAGTAGCCCGGCGCGCTGGTCGGGTCGCCGACGCCGCGCAGGTCGGCGGGGACCACCGGCGGCTGCCAGACGCACACCGCCACCAGCAGCGCGACCAAGCCGACACCGCCTCGCAGTCGGGCGCGACGGGTGCCGCCGGACGGCGCGGCGAGAGCTGCGGACCGGTGAGCCATCCGGGTGGTGAGCCAGGCCGGCGGGCCGGCGGCGGCGGCCAGCACCGGCAGCGCGAACATCGTGGCCAGCCGGGTCGCGTTCAATCCCACCGGCGTGTGCACCAGCGCCGCGGCGAGCACCCCCGCAGCGGAGAGGAGCGCCGCGAACCGCACCGGTCGGTACGACACCAGCGCGGCCACCACCAGACTGGTCACCACCGCGCGCAGCGTGTCGGTCCGACTGATGTTCATCCAGCCGCCGTCGCCGAACAACAGGGCCGTCGCGGCCAGCGGCACGGCCGCCGCGATCCCGACTGCCAGGCCGTCGGCGTACCGGCGGCTGAGCAGCAGCGCGGCACCGGACAGACCGACGAACAGGCCAGCCACCGGGCTGGTCGCGGAGGCCAGCAGCGCGCCAGCCGCGGCGAGCCCGAGCCGCAGCAGCGTCCGACCGTCCGTCCGCCCCTGCCCGGTGTACGCGCCGGGGCGCCCGCGCGTGAGCGCCAACAGTCCGGCCAGCCCGAACGCCACGCCCAGGGCGTACGTGACTCGGCCCGAGACCAGGTTGCCGGCCAACGTGACCACCCCGACCAGGCTGCCCAACAGCGGCCGGGGCGCCCCGCCGCGAACCAGTAGCGCAGCCAACGCGGCGGCCGACCCCACAAGCGCCAGAGCGCCGGTCACCCGCACACCGAGCAGGGCCATCACCGGCTGCGACAACAAGCTGTAGCCGAACTGTTGCACCCCGCCGTACCAGCGCAGATCCACCGGGGTGATGCCGTGGGCGGCGAAGAAGTCCGCCCGGGCGACCTGCGCGGAGAGGTCCGAGCCCATCAGCGGCAGGGCCAACCAGAGCGCGCCGAGCACGGCGGCGGAACCGGTGGCCATCGCCACCACCCGACTGCGCCGCATGCCCACCTCCGTACCGCGACCACCGTACTGGCAGCATGTCCGGCGTGCCTCACCACCTCGCGCGTTGGACCGGACTGGCGGGCTCGGCGCTGCTCGCCGTCGCGGCGTTCGTCGGCGGCGCCCTGCCCGGCTCACCCCTGCGCCCCACCCCGGTCAGCATCTGGCAGGGCCCACACGGTCCGCTGGTCATCACCGCCTGGCTGGTCGGAACCGCCCTGATGGCCTACGCCTGGTGGTCGCTGCGCGACAAGATCCCGTCGACCCGCTGGGCGCTGATCACCGTCGGCCTCTGGCTGCTGCCGGTGCTGATCGCGCCGCCGCTGGCGAGCCGCGACGTCTACGCGTACGCCTGCCAGGGCGCCAGCTACGCCGCCGGGATCAACCCGTACGGGCAGGGCGTCTCCGCGCTGCCCTGCCCCTGGCTGGACACCATCTCGTACATCTGGCGGGACACCCCGGCACCGTACGGGCCGCTGTTCGTGGTGCTCTCCGGTGCGATCGTCAAGGCCACCGGCTCGCTCACCGGCGCGATCGTGGCGTTCCGGCTGATCGCGGTCGCCGGGGTGGTGCTGACCGCGGTCAGCCTGCCGGTGCTGGCCCGACGAGCCGGCGTACCCGCCGGCCGGGCGGTCTGGCTGGCACTGGGCTGCCCGCTGGTCGCCGTACACCTCGTCTCCGGCGCGCACAACGACGCGCTGATGGTCGGACTGCTGGTCTCCGGGCTCGCGCTGATCGCCTCTCGGCCCGGCCGCCCCGGCCCGCTGCTCGCCGGTGGCGTGCTGCTCGGGCTGGCTGCCGCGATCAAGGTGACGGCGCTGGTCGTGGTGCCGTTCGCGGCGCTGGCCGCCATCGTCGGCGGGTATTCGATCCGGGCGTTGATCCGGCACGGCCGGTGGGTGGTCGGCGGCGCGGTCGCTGTCGTGGTCGGGGTCACCTACGCGGCCGGGCTGGACTTCGGCTGGGTCGGCGGGCTGGAACGAGGCGGCGACGTGATCGCCTGGACCTCACCGTCCACCGCCGTCGGGCAGACCATCGGCTACCTGGCGGTGCCCTTCGGTGGGCACATCGACGCGCTGCCGGTGACCCGGGGGATCGGCATAGCGGTGCTGGCGTTGCTGCTGGTCTGGCTCTGGTGGCGCGCCCGCACCCGGGACCCGCTCTGGCACGCCGCCCTGGCGCTGGCCGCCACGGTCGCCCTCGCGCCGCTGTTCCACCCCTGGTACTGGATCTGGCCGCTGACCGTTCTGGCGGCCACCGCCCGACGTACCGGATGGTTTGTCGTGGTCGCCCTGGTCGCGTCGTTCCTGGTGCTGCCGGACGGCACCGGGCTGCCCCGGTACACCAAGACGGTCGGGGCGCCACTGATGACGCTGTTGGTGATCGTGCTGGTCATCCGGTTGGTACGGTCGGCTCGGGCGGCCCGTCAGCCGGTCGCCGCAGACTGAGGGAAGGTGCGCCGGTGACCGCTCCCGGCGCGCCTGTCCCGCCGCCGTCCGGGTCACGGCTGTCTGTTTCGTCGGGCGCGCGGCGCGGGGGCCTGGCCGCGCGTTCCGCCCGGTACGAGGGCCTGGCCGGGGCGGGTCTGCTCGCCGTGGCCGGATACCTCGGCGGGGCGCTACCCGACGCCCCGCTGAGCGTGACACCCGCGTCGATCTGGCGAGCCCCGGGCGGCCCGGCCACGCTGACCTGCTGGCTGATCGGCACCGTACTGCTGGTCGGGGCGTGGTGGTCGCTGCGCGAGGGTGCGCCGTCGACCCGATGGGCGTACGTCACCGCCGGGCTGTGGGCACTACCGCTGCTCGTCGCGCCGCCGCTGGGCAGCCGGGACGTCTACTCGTACGCCTGCCAGGGCTGGACGTACGCGCACGGCGTCGACCCGTACACCGTGGGGGTGGCGGCGGCGGGCTGCCCCTGGCTGGACACCGTGGCGCCGATCTGGCGGGACACCCCGGCACCGTACGGGCCGGTGTTCGTCCTGCTCGCGGCGTTGGCGGTCAGCGTCGGCGGCGGGCTCACCGGCACCATCGTGGCGCTGCGCGTGATCGCCGCGGCGGGGCTGCTGCTGGCCGCGCTCTGCCTGCCCGGTCTGGCCCGGGCGGCCGGGGTGCCGGCGCGGCGGGCGGCCTGGCTGGCGCTGGCCGCGCCGCTGGTCGGCGTACACCTGGTGGCCGGCGCGCACAACGACGCCGTGATGCTGGGCCTGCTGGTGTGCGGGCTGCTGACCGTGGTCCGTCGACCGGGTCGGCCGGCGGCGCTGCTGCTGGCCGGGGCGCTGCTCGGGCTGGCCGTCACGGTGAAGGCCACTGCCGTGGTGGTGGTGCCGTTCGCGGTGCTGGCCGCCGCGCACGGTCGCTACACCGTACGGGCGTTGCTGCGCCACGGTGGTTGGCTGGCCGGTGGGCTGTTCGCCGCGCTGCTGGTCACCTCGGCGGTGTCCGGCCTCGGCTTCGGCTGGGTGGGCGGGCTCACCCACAGCGGCGACACGGAGCAGTGGACGTCACCGCCCACCGCCGTGGGCTTCGTGGTGGACTACGCCGGTGCGCTGGTCGGCCGGGACCCGCAGGCGGTGCCGGGAGTTCGGGCGGTCGCGCTGCTGCTGCTCGTCGGAGTGCTGGCGGTGCTGTGGTGGCGGGCCTGGCAGGCGCTGCGCGGGCAGAACGAGCTCGCGCGTTCGGGGCTCGCGCGTTCGGGGCTCGCGCGTTCGGGGCTCGCGCGTTCTCGGGAGGCGCGGTCCCGGGTGGCGCTGCACGGGGCGGCGTTGGCGCTGGTCGCCACAGTCGTCCTGTCCCCGGTCTTCCACCCCTGGTACGCGACCTGGCCCCTGGCGCTGCTCGCGCTCACCGCCGCCCGTACGACGTGGTTCGTGCTGCCCGCCGCGGCGGCAGCCTTCCTCGCCCTGCCCGACGGCACCAACCTGGCCCGCGTCACCAAGGCCCCCGGCGCCCTGGCGATGACCGCCCTGCTCCTGACCGTTCTCCTGCGCAGCGCCCGCCGCCGCCATCGGTGATCATGAGGTTGACGGGGACAATCCGGGCGGAACGCCTCGCCAACCTCATGATCGTCATTGTGGTGCGGGCAAGATCGTGCTCGAACGTGGATGTAGTGGTGTCCGAGGCGATCGAGGCCACTACATCCAGGATCGAGCACGATCTTGGGCAGGGCAGGGCAGGGCAGGGCAGGGCAGGGCAGGGCAGGGCGCGGTCAGGTGGGGCCGGGCGGGGGGTCAGGCGGGGTCAGGGTCTTGCGCCGCAGGTGGGGCAGGGTTGGCCCGAGGGCTGGGGGTGGGGGTTTGGCGGGAGCGGAACAGGATGGTCAGGAGCAGGACTGCGGGGCCGGCGAGCGCGACGGCGGCGGCGGTCACAGCCAGTCCCCCGAAGGTGATGCTGCCGCCTGCCGGGCCGAAGCTGTCGGCCAGGCCGGGCACCGCCAGGAAGCCGGCGGGGGTGAGCAGTGTGACGAGCGCCCAGCCGCCGCGGGCGTCCCCGCCCAGTGCCAGACCCATGGCCAGCAGAGCCCCGACGACCAGCAACAGTCCGCCGACGGTGGGCAGGAAGACTTCCAGTGTGGTGCCGTAGTAGGTGAGGACCGGGTTCAATCCCGCCAGGAATTCCGTCGCCACCACTGCCAACAGTGCGGACAGCGCCGGCGCGAGGCGGATCACCCGCGCGGGTTGGTCGGGCAGGGCCAGCCCCAGCAGGCCCAGGACCACCTGCGGCAGCAGCACCATCAGCGGCGGTCGGAGTGCGTCGAGCGCCGCGGCCGCCGGTGGCAGCGCAATCGTGAGCAGGAGCGCGAGGGCGATGGCCCACCGGGCGACCCGGCTCGGCGCGACGGCGATCACCACCGCCGCCAGCAGCCACGCTACCCACGTGACGACACCGAGCGAGACGAACGGGCCGACATGCGGGACGCCCCACTCCGCGGGTGGTGGATGCAGTTCTGCCGTACCCCACACACCGGCGAGAGCGCTGGCGGTGACCAAGGCCAGCAGCGCCGCGAGGCGTACCCCGGGAACCAGGCCGGTGAGGCCCGTGGCCCGCAGCCGCTGGCGGAGGCCGCCGCGCACCAGGTCCGCGGCGTCCGCCAGCGACGGCCAGCGCTGGTCCGGGGCGGCCAGGTCGAGGTAGGTGCCGACAATCTCGGCGGCGCGGGCGCGGCGGTAGTCGGCGGGATACGCGCGCAGCAGTCGGAGGTAGCGGCGTTCCAGGTCGTTCATGCCAAGCCTCCGGCCGTGCGTGGGGTGGCCGGGAGGGCGGCGCGAGCCCGCCTGGACAGCCGGGTGGTGGCGGCTTCGACGTTGCGGCGCAGCCGCTCGGTCTCGATGCTCAACGTGGTCTCGCCGCCGGGGGAGAGGCGGTAGTAGCGGCGCAGTCGGCCGTCCACCACCTCCTCCCGGTCGACCTCGACGAGGCCGGCGTCGACCAGTCGGTCGAGCGCCCCGTAGAGCGTCCCGGGGCGTAGCGACACGCGGTTGTCGGAGAGGGCGGCGACCTCACCGATCAGTCCGTAGCCGTGCATCGGCTGGGCGGCCAGCGCGGTGAGGATCAGGAAGGTCGGTTCGCGTAGAGGTGTGTCCACCACGGCAATATATCGGACGCGAAGGTATAGCCGGGGGCGGAAACGGGTCGGGCCGGCCCCGCGATGAGCGGAGCCGGCCCGGCCGGTGTCAGAGCGACTGTTCAGCAGTCGTAGTACATGGCGAACTCGTGCGGGGTCGGGCGCAGGCGCACCGGGTCGACCTCGTTGGCGCGCTTCCAGTCGACCCAGGTGGAGATCAGGTCGGGGGTGAAGACACCGCCGTCGAGCAGGTAGTCGTGGTCGGCCTCCAGCGAGTCGAGCACGGCCGGCAGCGAGCCCGGCACCTGCTTGACGTCGCCCCACTCCTCCGGCGGGAGGTCGTAGAGGTCCTTGTCGATCGGCGTCGGCGGCTCGATCTTGCTCTTGATGCCGTCCAGGCCGGCCATCATCATGGCCGAGAAGGCCAGGTAGACGTTGGCCGACGGGTCCGGAACGCGGAACTCGACGCGCTTGGCCTTCGGGTTGGCGCCGGTCACCGGGATGCGGGTGCAGGCGGACCGGTTGCGCTGCGAGTAGACCAGGTTGACCGGCGCCTCGAAGCCCGGCACCAGACGACGGTACGAGTTGACCGTCGGGTTGGTGAAGGCCAGCAGCGACGGCGCGTGGTGCAGCAGGCCGCCGATGTACCAGCGGGCCATGTCGGACAGGCCGGCGTAGCCGGTCTCGTCGTAGAACAGCGGCTCACCGTTGAGCCAGAGGCTCTGATGGGTGTGCATGCCGGAGCCGTTGTCGCCGAAGAGCGGCTTGGGCATGAAGGTAGCGGTCTTGCCGTTGGCCCAGGCCTCGTTCTTCACGATGTACTTGAAGAGCTGGAGCTGGTCACCGGCGTGCAGCAGGGTGGAGAACCGGTAGTTGATCTCGGACTGGCCGGCGGTGCCCACCTCGTGGTGCGAGCGCTCCACGTTGAAGCCGGTGTCGACGAGGCGGCGCACGATCGAGTCACGCAGGTCGGCGTAGTGGTCGACCGGCGGGACGGGGAAGTAGCCGCCCTTGTAGGCGGTCTTGTAGCCGCGGTTGCCGCCCGGCTCTTCGCGGCCGGTGTTCCAGGCGCCCTCGATCGAGTCGATGTAGTAGAACGACTGGTGCGCCGAGGTCTCGTGGCGGATCGAGTCGAAGATGTAGAACTCCGCCTCGGCGCCGAAGTAGGCGGTGTCGGCGATGCCGCTCGCCGCCAGGTACGCCTCGGCCTTCTTCGCCACGTTGCGCGGGTCGCGGCTGTAGGCCTCGCGGGTGAACGGGTCGTGGATGAAGAAGTTGAGCGCGAGAGTCTTCTGCGCGCGGAACGGGTCGATGAACGCGGTGGCGACATCCGGGAGCAGGAGCATGTCCGACTCGTGGATCGCCTGGAAACCGCGGATCGACGAACCGTCGAACGCGAGGCCGTCGGTGAAGAGGTCGTCGTTGACGGACTCGACCGGCAGATTGAAGTGCTGCATCACGCCGGGCAGGTCACAGAAACGAACGTCGACGAACTTCACGTCCTCGTTCTTGAGGTATCGCAGCAGTTCCTCGGGATTGGCGAACACACATCCTCCTGGCACGTCCACGGGGTGGCTAGGCTTCTGGCGACGCTAGGGCCGGGGGGTTGCCCGGCCGTGTCTCCGTTGTTTCTGCCGTGTTACGTCCCTCGCGGAGCGTCAGCGACACCCCTGTCACGCCTCCGGCCCGCCAGGAACGCCGTACCGACTGTGCCAGTGTAGTGACATCTGATGCCTTTGGCCTGAATCGGCACCCAGTGGCGGCGGCGCCCGGCAAGCTCTCATCCCGGCGCGGATACCCTTGACCGCTGTGACCAACCCGCACCCCCCGGCAGCGCCGGCCACCGACCCCACCTTCACCCCGCCGAGCCTCGGTCGGCGGTTCGGTGCGCTGATCATCGACTGGGTGCTCTGCCTGCTGGTGTCCAACTTCTTCGCCGACCCGGTACGCGACGGCTGGGCGCCGGTGCTCGTCCTGGTCCTGGTGTACGGCATCTTCCTCGGCCTGTTCGCCCAGACGCCGGGCATGTACATCACCAAGATCCGCTGTGTGAACTGGCACGACGGCGGCCGGATCGGCCTGCTCCGGGGGCTCATCCGTGGCCTGCTGCTGGCCCTCGTAGTCCCCGCACTGATCATGGACGAGCACCGGCGCGGCCTGCACGACCGACTCGCCGACTCGGTCATCGTCGACGCCCCCCGAGGCTGACCCGACCCCTCGAGGGTCGATCCCGGTCGCTGCACCGCCCGGCAGGGGTCCGCGCGCCCGGCAGGGGTCCGCGCGCCCGGCAGGGGTCCGCGCGCCCGGCAGGGTCCGCGCGCCCGGCAGGGCCTGCGCGCCCGGCAGGGCCTGCGCGCCCGGCAGGGCCTGCGTGAGCGGCAGGACCCGTTTGCGGCAAGGGCCCGGGTGACTGCCAGGGTCCGCGTGACCCGCAGGACCAAGACCCGCAAGATCGCACTCGATCCAGGATGTAGTGGCCATCCGTCGCGCACGAGGCCACTACATCGTGGATCGAGCACGATCTTGGGCCGCGCTGGGCCGCGCTGGGCCGCGCTGGGCCGCGCTGGGCCGCGCTGGGCCGCGCTGGGCCGCGCTGGGCCGGGCAGGCAGC
>NZ_JBEXHP010000106.1:0-19388 GCF_040607895.1 Micromonospora sp. NPDC005220 | reverse complement strand
GCGCGGTTGGCGCCGCCGCCTGGACCGTGCAGAAGAGCGCCGGCGTCGTCGCCGGCACCCACCGGCACGCCGCCGGCATCGCCCGCGGCGCGCTGCCGGACCCCGACCGAGACTAGGCCGGCCCAGGAGGACGACCATGAGCACGGCAACCGAACAGATCAAGACACCCACGTACGGCAACTGGCGCCGCCCCCGCAAGGCCGGCCTCGGCTCACTGGGCCTGATCGGGACCATCGGCCTCTTCGGCGGTCTCGTGCTGGTGCTGCTCGCGTCCATGATCTCGCTGGACGCGGCCCTGGTGGTGGGGCTGCCGCTCGCGTTGACGCTGGCGCCGCTGGCGATCCGCACCCCGGACGGCCGCAACGTCTTCCAGATGGTCGGCGTCCGGGTGGGCTGGTTGCGCCGCAAGTCCAAGCGGCAGCACCTCTACGTCTCCGGGCCGCTGTCGACACGCCCCGGCGGACGGTTCCGCCCGCCCGGCCTGCTGAGCCGGGCGGTCATGCTGGAGGGGCGCGACCCGTACGACCGCCCGTTCGGCGTGCTGCACCACCTCAACCGTCACCAGTACACGATCGTGCTCAGCTGCGAGCCGGACGGCGGGTCGCTGGTCGACCCGGACCAGGTCGACACGTGGGTGGCGCTGTGGGGCGACTGGCTGTCCCGGCTGGCGCACGAGCCGGGACTGCGCGGCGCCTCGGTGGTGGTGGAGACCGCGCCGGACCCCGGCACCCGGCTCGCCACCGAGGTGCTGGGCCGGATCTCCCCGGACGCGCCGCCCGCCGCCCGCGCGGTGATGGAGGAGGTGGTGCGCAACTACCCGGACGCGTCCTCGGAGATGAACACCTACCTGACGCTGACCTACTCGGCGCCCGGCGGCGCCCGGCGCGACGACGACACCATGCTCGCCGACCTGGGGCTGCGGCTTCACGGCGTGCTCAACGGGCTGGTGGCGGCCGGCGGCGGGTCGGCGGAGCCGCTGTCCGCGGAGCGGATCGCCGAGGTCGTCCGGGTAGCCTACGACCCGGCCGTCTCGGCCGAGGTGCTCGACGTACGCGCCCAGCACGGCGGCACCGGGCTGGAGTGGGACGACGCCGGGCCGGCCGCCGCGATCGAGTCGGTGACCGCCTACCAGCACGACTCCGGCGTGTCCCGGAGCTGGCTGCTGACCATGGCGCCGCGCGGCGTGGTGCGTTCCGGGATCCTGCGCAGCCTGCTCGACCCGGCCGCCGGCATCCGCCGCAAGCGGGTGGCCCTGATCTACCGTCCGATCGATCCGGCGACCTCCGCCCGGATCGTCGAGTCGGACCGCCGGTCCGCCCAGTTCATGGCGAACTCGACGAAGGGCCTGGTCCGGGCCCGCGCGGTCGCGGAGATCCAGGCGGCCGAGCAGACGGCGGCGGAGGAGGCCTCCGGCGCCGGTCTGGTCGAGTTCTCGATGCTGGTGACGTTGACCGTCGACTCGGCCGCCGAGGTGCGCGACGCCAACGTGACGATGCGGAACCTGCTCGGCGCCACCCGGATCGCGATGCGTCCGGCGGACCGGATGCAGGCCGCGGCGTTCACCTGCGCCCTGCCCGTCGGCATCCTGCCCTGGGAGCAGACGTTCGTCCCGCACGACCTGCAGGAGGCGATGTGAGCGGCGGCGACGGCGTGCGGGTGCTGGACCTCGGCGCGGGCTGGCCCCGGATGACGTCCGGACCGGTCACCGCGATGTCCGGTCTGATGGTGCCGGACGTGGACGCGCAGGACCGGGAGCCCGACGAGACGGGCGAGCAGACCCCGCGGGCGCTGCGGCGGGCGCGTCGGCGGCGGGCCGCGGAGGAGGCCGCCGAGCAGCGGTACCGGCAGCGGCTGGCCCGGGCCGACCGCGCCGATCAGGTGCCGCACCGGGGGTCGCCCGGCGTGGGCGGCGGACGGGTGGCCACGTTGGACCCGCCGACCATGTGGCGGGCCACCACCGTGCAGGCGTGCGGGCTCTGGCCGTTCGCGTCCGGCTCTGGCGCCCCGATGACCGGGGTCCCGCTCGGCCAGCACATCAGCACCGGGGCCACGGTGTGCGGGGATCCGCTCAACTGGTTCACCCGGGCGCGCTACATCTCCAACCCGTCGCTGTTCATGCTCGGCATGCCGGGTCTCGGCAAGTCCACGCTGATCAATCGGATGCTGATCGGCCTGGCCGCGCAGGGCGTCGTCCCTCTGGTGCTGGGCGACCTGAAGCCTGACTACGCGGACACCGTCCGCGCGCTCGGCGGGCAGGTCATTTCCATCGCCCGGGGCGTCGGCGGGCTCAACGTGCTGGACCCCGGCGCGATGGGCGCGGCCGCCGCGCGGATCGGCGGGCAGGCCGGGCAGGCGCTGGCCGCCGAAACCCACGGCCGGGTGCTGAACATGGTCGCGGCGCTGCTCACCATCGTGCGGGGCGTGCCGATCAGCGACCACGAGCAGTCGGTGCTCTCGGCCTGCCTGCGGCACCTGCGCGAAGCCACGCCGCCGGGCCGGACGTACCGGCTGCCGGACCTGCTCGCGGTGCTGGAGGCGGGGCCGCCGCGGGTCCGGCAGGTCACGCTCGACCGGGGTCAGGAGTCGCGTTACCGGGACGCCGTCGACCCGCTGCACCGGTCGCTGCTCGGCATCCTCGACGGCCCGCTCGGCGACACCTTCGCCTCCGAGACCGCCACCCGGATCGACCCGGACGCCACCGCCGTCTGCATCGACATCTCCCGCATCGGTGAGGCGGACGGGCAGTTGACCGCCGCCGCGATGCTCGCGGCCTGGTCGGACGGTCTGGGTACGGTGTCCGCGTCGCACGCCTTGGCGGACGCGGGCCTGGCGCCTCGGCGCTGGTTCTTCACCGTGCTGGACGAGCTGTGGCGCCCGCTGCGGGCGGCTTCCGGCATCGTCGACCGGATCGACGCGCTGACCCGGTTGAACCGTTCGCTCGGGCTCGCCGACGCGAAGATCACCCACACGTTGAAGGACGCCGAGGCCCTGGGCAGCGAGGCGGACAAGGCGAAGGCCAGGGGTTTCGTGGAGCGTGCCGGCATGGTCGCCTGCGCCGGGCTGCCGAAGGCGGAGATGGAGGACCTGGGCCGCGTGGTGGGGCTCTCCCGGCGCGAGATCGACCTGGTCTCGTCCTGGTCCTCGCCGGCCGGCTGGGCGCAGGACGGCGCCAACGAGGAGCCGCCCGGCCGGGGCCGGTTCCTGATCAAGGTCGGTGGGCGGCCCGGCATCCCGATCCGGGTCGCGATCACGGACGCCGAGCGGCACCTGCACGACACGAACACGCGGTGGATCGCCAACGGCGACGCGGAGCGGATGCTGGCCGAACGCGCCGCGGTAGTGCGCGCCGTGATGGCCGGCGACCTGCCCGGGGCGGGTGCCCGGTGAGGCGCGGCACCGGCGGAGACCTGCTGGCCTGGCTGATCCCGGCGCTCGCGCTGATCAACCTCACCGCCTTCGTCCTGCTGTGGCTCGGTGGCACGCTGGCCACCGCCGTCGGCGGGTACGGCTGGCATCCGCCGCCGTTCCGCCTCGACGTCTACCTGAGCCTGCTCGGCGGCGGTGTCGGGACGGTCTGGCCGGGCGTGCCGCCGGCCCTCGTTTACGGCGGCGCGGTCGTGCTCGTCCCGGTCGTCGCGGCACCGGTGGTCGCGGCGGCCCGCGCCGTCGCCGGTCGCCTCGGTCAGTCGTCGAACCTGGCCCGCGCAGCCGACCTGCGCGCCATGACCGGCAAGGCGGCCGAGGCCCGGGCCCGTGAGCTGCGCCCGTCCCTGCGCGACGCCGCCCGCCTGCGCCCCGACGACACCGGCAACCTGCTCGGCGATCTTCTGCCGTCCGGGCCGGAGCTGCGCTCGTCGTACGAGGACGTGGAGCTGGACCTGATGGCGCCGCGGGCCGGCAAGTCCACTGGGATCGCCATCCCCCGGGTGCTGCGGGCGCCCGGCGCGGTGCTGCTCACCTCGAACAAGTCGGACGTCTACCTGGTCACCCGGCAGGAGCGGGCCCGAGTTGGTCGGGTGTGGACGTTCGACCCGCAGGGCGTCGCGTACACCGAGCGCGACATGTGGTGGGACCTGCTCGGCGGCTGCCGCACCCTGGAGGGCGCGCGGCGGCTCGCCGGCCACTTCGTCAGCTCGGTCAACGACGACGCGTCGAAGCGGGACTTCTGGATCGCCGCCGCGCAGAACACGCTGACCGCGCTCTTCCTCGCCGCCTCGCACGGCGGCGCGACGGTCGGGGAGATGCTGGCCTGGCTCGCCGACCCGGGCGACCGTACCCCGGTCGACCTGCTCCGCGACGCCGGCCTGGACGCGATGGCCGATCAACTCCAGGGCACCGTACGCGGCGCGGTCGAGACCCGCGACGGCATCTACGAGACGGCCCGGCAGTGCGTCGCCTGCCTGCTCGACCCGGAGATCCTGGCCTGGGTCAGTCCGGACCCCGACCGCCCCGAGTTCGTCCCGGAGGAGCACGTGCTCAGCCGGGACACGCTCTACCTGCTGTCCAAGGACGGCGGCGGCTCGGCCGCCGGAGTGATCGCCGGCCTGGCGGACGCCGTGGTCCGGGCCGGCGTGGTGGCCGCCGAGCGGATGGGCGGCCGGCTGGACCCGCCGATGACCGCCGTGCTGGACGAGGCGGCGAACGTGTGCCGCATCGCCGACCTGCCCGACCTCTACAGCCACCTCGGCTCGCGTGGCATCAGCGTGGTGACGCTGCTGCAGAGCTACCGGCAGGGGGTACGGGTCTGGGGCGAGGCGGGGATGGACGCGTTGTGGGGCGCCGCCACGGTCAAGCTGCTGGGCGCCGGGCTGGACGACGCCGATTTCGTGGACAAGGTGGCCCGTCTGATCGGCCAGCACGACGTTCGTACGCCGACCTACTCCCGATCCCGCGACGGCTCGTCCCGGTCGGTGTCGTACCGCCAGGAGCAGGTGCTGCCGGCGGACCGGATCCGGGCGCTGCCGAAGGGCACCGCGCTGTTGCTGGCGACCGGCGTGCGGCCGGCGGTGATCCGGTTGCGTCCCTGGTACAAGGAGCCGGACGCCGGGCCGATCGCGGCGGCGGCCCGCGTCGAGGCGGAGGCGATCACCACGCGGGCGCGGGCGGCGGCCGGGCGCCAGCGGGCCGGGTGACGTGGTGTCGAAGCTGGCGGCCGCGCGAACGGCGCACCAGACGGCGACGAACCGGTTCGGCGCCACCCAGATCACCTGGCTGATCATCTCGATGGTCGGGATGCTTCCGCTGGCCGCGCTGGCGGCGTTGGCCCTGATCGTCCTGGTCGTCATCATCCTGCTCAGCGGTTCGCAGATGACCTCGTACTCACCGGACCCGGACAGCACGCTCGGCCCGGGCGCTGGCGGCAGCGTCCTCACCGAACTCGCTGGCGGCGACGGCCGCGGCGGGTTCAAGGAGTCGGGCGTGCCCGACGCGGACCTGGTCGCGCCGATCCGGGCGGCGGCCCGCGAGTGCGACCTGCTCACCCCCGTGATCCTCGCGGCCCAGATCGAGTACGCGTCGGACTTCGACGCGGACAAGGAGGGTCAGGAGGGCCGCAAGGGGCTGTCCCAGCTCACCCCCGACGTGTTCGAGCGCTACGGCCAGGACGACGACGACAGTGGCAAGGCCTCGGCGCTGGACCCGGAGGACTCGATCCACGCCCACGCCCGGTGGTTCTGCGACCTGGCCGAGGAGACCCAGCGGATGCTGGATGAGAAGACGGTCGTCGGCGACCACCTCACGCTGACGTTGATGGCCTGGGACCAGGGCACGGAGGCGGTGAAGGCCCAGGGCGGCATGCCGGTCATCGTGCTGGACAGCTACCCGTTCCAGGTGCGCGGCCTCTTCGCCCGCTACGAGATCGGCGGGACGGACATGTCCACCGCCTCGCCGACGCCGACCCCGTCGGGGTCGCCGGGGGCCGGGGCGAACAAACGCGCGGTGACGGACCCCGAGGGCACGCTGCTCAGCGCACGGACGTTCGACACCATGTTCCCCGGCCGCAACTCCTTCTACACGTACGCCGGGCTCAGCGACGCGATGGCCACGTTCCCCGACTTCGCCGGCACCGGCGACGAGGCGACCCGCAAGCGGGAACTGGCGGCGTTCCTGGCCAACGTGGACCACGAGTCCGGCGGCCTGGTCCACGTCGAGGAGATTGACCGGGCCGCGTGGGGCACCTACTGCGACGGCGGCCAGCCCTACGGCTGCCCGGCCGGCCGTAGCGCCTACCACGGGCGGGGGCCGATCCAACTCAGTTGGAACACCAACTACAAGGCGGCCGGCGACGCGCTCGGGCTGGACCTGCTCGGCAACCCGGACCTGGTGGCCACCGACCCGGCGGTGGCATGGCGTACCGCGCTCTGGTTCTGGATGACCCAGAGCGGCGCGGGCACGACCACCCCGCACGCCGCGATCACCGGCGGCGGGGGGTTCGGCGAGACGATCCGCAGCATCAACGGGGCGTTGGAGTGCGGCGGCGGCAACGCCGCGCAGGTGCGGGCGCGGGTCGACGCGTACCGGCGGTTCACCGCCGCGCTCGGCGTCGACCCCGGTGACGAGGGGACGCTGACGTGCTGACCGACGAGCCGCCGCCGAGGCCGTTCTTCATCCTCTACCTGGACGGACCCGAGTACGCCGAGGAGCTGCGCCGGCTCACCTCCTGGGTGGAGGGCCTGCTACTCCCGGTCTACGGCGGCGAGGTCACCTCCGGCGCGCCCTGGTGCCCCCGCTGGCGGGAACACCCGGAGGCGATCGCCTACCTGCACGGGCTCTGGCTCGCCTGGCAGGAACGGACCGCCCCCAAGGCGGCACCCTCCGACCCGGCCCTCTGGCACCAGAACCACCTCTGGCCGACCATGGACGCGCTGCGCAACCCCAACGGACCGTTCGCCGGCTGCAAGCCCGGGGGACACCGGCCCAAGGACCGGCCCTACGTCGAGCGCGACGACTGAGCGGCCCGCCGGGAGAACCGTCCGAAGGACGGCCGCCGGGGCGGCCGGCCGTCCTTCGGGCCGGTGCCGGCGAGGTAGCGGTGGCGGCGAGCGTTGGTTGGATGCTCGGGCGGCGGCACCGGATAGCCGTGGTGATTAGGCTTGCCGACGCGAGACCGGCGTGAGGCGTCCGTTTCGGAGCGCCGGCCATCGGCATCTGCGGTGGAGGGCCGACTCGTGTCGTAGGACAATCTTCCCGCTCAGCGGATCGACCGGGGGCGGAATTCGGGTCGCTCGCCGAGGCTGGGTTCGTTCCCGGCCGCGTGGCGCGGGTCGATCTGGGACGCTGCGACGTGGTCATTGCGGACGCCTCGGGTGCCGGCGTCAGGACCATTCGGGCCGAGACCGCACCGGTCCTGTATCGACAGTTGGGGAGTGCCGCACGATGCTCCCGGGCACCAGGTCAACTACCGCTAAAGGAGCGTCTTCGCCTATCCGCAGTGTGGGGCTGGTCTTCTCGTGTACTTCGATCATGATTGTTTTCACCAGCCCTGGGAGGATCCGTGGGAATTGGACTGGTCGTGGCCGGTCGCCGTCGACGGGTTCAACGGTTGACGGTTGCTCTTGCCCGTTGTTCGGATCCGCTGCACTCGTCGTGCGAGTGCCCTCTGCACCGGTCGTTGCGGGACAGTATCGAGAGCGCGCTGTCGCGTGAGGTTCCGCTGACGGTAGCGCTGATCGAGGAAGGGTTGCCACAGAGTTGGTCAGCACCCATGCCGTGAGGCGGGCGCGACACGGCGACAGGACCAGAGGAAGCGATCAGGCTTTGGCGGGATTTTGTGTGGGACCCCGGTTTACCCCCCGAAGACCCCGTCCAGTCGTTGACGAAGGGTGACGAGGAGCGATGAGCGTCCAGCGTTGACTCCGCAGCTCAGCGGTCATTTTCGGCAGACAATGACAAGCTTGGCCCGATTACTGTCGGTAACAAGGGGTCGTCGGTTCGAATCCGGCCGTCCCGACTGGTGTTCACCAGCGGATATAGAAGACCATCTGTGATCTTGCGGTAACGCTGGCGGTAACGGAGATCGCTTAACGTGGGTTGCATCCCTCGATCCCGTTACTGCGGAGGTGCAGCCTCATGGCTGTCTAGGCGAAGTGGTCACCGTGCCCAAAGTGCTCACCGATACTGCGCGGAGCCAAGGGCCTTGGCCTGCGGTGCCTCGGGCAACCCGCGCGGAATAGGGGCCAGGACGAGCAGCGGGATTCGGGGTCGCCGGACCGGCGCCGACCGGGCATGATCCTCTAGGCACCGAACCCGACGGGCCCTTCATCCTGTGCGGGAAGACGCGCGATACCCAGCTCATCTGGCCTGACAAAGGCTTGGTCGCGCCGCTGAGGAGAACACTTTGCACTGCACGAAATGCGGAACCGAACTCGAAAGCGCCGGCCAAGGCCATACGTGCCGGTCCTCGACACCTCCACCCGCCCCCAGGACAGCAGGTTGGAACGTCGCGACCTGGTTCGTAGCCGGGTTCGCCATCCTTTTCGCTCTAGCCGCGATCGCCGCAGCGATCCTCGGCAGCGCCGTGAGCGACCGTGCCCGGCCGCTGCCCCCGTCCGGTACCGGGGCAGCGATCGGTTACGCCCTGGCCAACCTGACTCTGATCGTCGCCATCATCGGCCTGGGGATCAGCGGACTGATCTGGGGCCGCGGCACTCGTCAGATCGCCGAGGCGCACGGCTCCTCGGGCCGCTCGTACAGTCGCCACTGGGGCATACGCGTCTTCTCCTCCTGCGTCGTCTTGAGCGCCGCCACGGCCTGGTTGGCCGCCGACCGAACCGCCCCGGCCGTCCTGTTCGGCCAGGCAGCCCTGCGTACCCTCGGAGCCGCCGCGCTGATCGGCGGCGTGCTGCACAGCCGAACGCGGGTTCTGCGGCTGATCGCCCAGGTCGACCGGGTCGTCGCCGGACACTACTCACCCGTCGCTGGGCAGGACCCTGCGTGGCCGTTGTCGCCCACTCCGACCAGCGACGACTGGAACGCCAGCCAATGGGACCCGGACGTGTTGCGCGACATCGAAGCCCGCCGTCACCGCGACAGAACCTGATCTCGAGGTGCGGCCGGTCGCCAGCGAGACGACGGTCGCGTACGGCGGACATCCGGATCTGCGGCATCGAGGCGTGCGACTGAGGGTTGATGTGCGCGATCGGACAGGTTGGATGTGTCGTTAGCCGAGACCCACGGCTCACAGGTAGCCGGATCTGCCGCCGACGTGGCGCACCAGCCGTCCGTACACCCTCACGGCCAGTACGGCATCGAGATCGCCCGCGCATCATTAGGCGATGGTCGTGGCTGCAGACGTGTCCGCCAGCGCCATGGTCGGCGGGAGTTCACCATGATTGCTAGACGAGTCAGCTGATGGACCTACCCGAGCAGCGCCGCCGCCGCGGCCAGGGTGGCCAGCGACAGCGTCGTGGTCACCACCACCGCCCGGTTGGCCACCGCCTCGCCGACGCCGTACTCCTGGCCGAAGATGTACGTGTTTTGCGCTGTCGGCAGGCCCGCGCAAACCACCACGGCGAGCAACTGTGGCGCGGATAGGTGCAAGGCCAGTCCAGCCGCGTACGCGATGATCGGCTGTGCGACGAGCTTCAGCGCGGTGATTACGGCCAGCTCGGCCAGCTCGGTCGGCTCTGCCCGCGACGGCGCTGTGCGGTGCAGCGACGCGCCGAGCGCAACGAGGGCGGCCGGAACCGCGGCGCCCGACAGCAGGGTGAGCGACGCGCCGGCCGCCGACGGCAGCTGCAGGCCGGCAGCCGAGCACGCGACACCGAGCAGCGACGCCAGGATCACAGGGTTGCGTACCGGCAGGGAGGCGATACGGCGGACCCGTACCCGCCCGGCCGGGTCGCTGTGCCGGTCCAGGGCGACCAGGATCACGGGCGTCACCAGCAGCACCTGCAGCAGCACCACCTCCGCCAGGAACGACACGCTGCCGAGAACCTGCGTTGCGATCGGGATGCCCAGGTTCGCCGAGTTTACGTACCCTGCGGCCATGCCCCAGATCGGCCGTTCGCCGCGCTTGCGACCGAACAGCCAGCTCGCGCCGACCCACCCGAACCCGACGACCGCGGCAGTGCTCAGCCCAAAGGCGAGCAGCGAACGGCCGGCGAACCCGGAAAGCGGCATTCGGGACAGGGCTAGGAACAGGGCGGACGGCATCGCAAGATGGAACACGAACCGGCCGAGCACCGACGCCACCGCCTCGCCCAGCAGGCCCCAACGACAGGCCGCGTAGCCGACCCCGGTAAGGATCCAGATCGGTACGAACGCCGACACCAAATTCATACGAGGGTCACCGGCGGGCGGGCGTCGCGCCGGTTCAGGGACTGGCGGGCGTCCGGGGCGTACGAGTCGAGAAACCCGGCGACAGTCTCCACCTGGGCGAGGATGTCATCGACCTGCCGCAGGGTGAGCCCGGTTCCGTGACACTCCACCGCGCTTTCGCCGGTCTTCAGATACACCGATGTGTCCAAGGTGTGTACCAAGCCGCCGGGCAGCCGGGGGTTGTCCACGTGTACGTCGATCGGGAAGCCACGCGTTCAGCCTCGCATCCCGTCCGGACCGAGCAAACATCCCACTGATCCGTAGAGTCGCCCGCAGTCCGGGACTGGTCGGGACGGCTGGGAAGTGTTGTTCGCTGGCATCGATAGGTGTTGCATTTGCTTTGACCTTCACATGGATCAATATCCAAGCCGTGTCTACGAGAGCCAGTAGCCGATTCCGGGAGGTCGCCTTCGCCGGGGTCGACGCAAACCCAATGAACTGGCCGCCGCCTGGGCGGCCGTCGTACGCCGTGCCGTTGGGCGAGTCACCGCCAGCGGTGGGGTTGCGGCGCGGATGATGCGGGGCCGCCCCTCCGGCCTCAAGGGTGCTTCGCATCGCTGCGCGACGGCCCTGCGGGCCGCCCTTGACCCCGGAGCATCTGCGGCCCCTCGGGCCGGCGTTGCCGGCAGCCGGGGGCCTGCCCGTGATGCGCGCGCCGCATCCTTACCACGGCCTCGTCACGGGACGAGGCGTTCAGGCGCTCGAACGAGTCGTCGAGGTGAGCTTGACGCCGTAGGGCGTGGCGGTTCGGTCACCGGGGCGGATCGACGTTAACCGACTCGGCGTGCAGCAGATCGGCTCCTTCCTCGAGGGTGGCCACGAACTCTTCCGGTGGGATCCTGGCGACGAAGACCTTGCCCAGGTCATCCGGAAAGGGAAGGTCTGGCCGCCAAAACGCGAAGTCGATCATTAAATCGTCGTCCAGGTAGGACGTACATGGCAACGTTTTCGACGGTCCCGCCCCACTGCATGAACCAGGACTGCTCCCGAAACTCCGTGTCGTCTGCGCGGAGCAGCCGGAAGATCTCCTCCGGTGTGCGGCCCGAAAAGGCGCAGGGCTTGACGTCGCGTCGGTGCACCTGCGCCGCGCTCAACCGCATAACGCCGATGAAGAACGGGAGGAAGGCGTAGTTGTCCTCGGTGGTCGGCCTCTTGCCAGCCGCCCAGAGGTCGACGACGCGGAGTTGGTGCGGCTCGACCTCGCCGATCTCCACCGCGAACGTGCCCGGTCACTGGCCTTGCAAGTGGGAGCAGATTGGGTGCAGGTTAGCGAATTGGTCAGCGCGCCCCAAGGGCTCACCGGCGCCGGACAGAGCGGCGGGCGTTGACCTGCGGTTATGCGGGGCGAGCGGTCCGGCATGAACTCCCAGAGAAGATCGGATCTCCCCACCCCGACATCCAATATGTACGGTAGGTCACGGTCAATACCCGAAGGTCATTCGTTGGCCGCCCGGGCCTCGGGCTTGATCCAGCCGAAGGTGCGCTCCACCGCGCGCTGCCAGTTCTCCCGTTCCTCGGCGCGCACGGCGTTGTCCATCTTGGGCACCCAGCGGGCGGCGAGGTGCCAGTTGCTGCGCAGCCCCTCCAGGTCGGGCCAGTAGCCGACCGCCAGCCCGGCGGCGTACGCCGCGCCGAGGGAGACCGTCTCGGCGACCATCGGGCGCACCACCGGCACCGCGACCACGTCGGCGACGAACTGCATCAGCAGGTTGTTGGCGGTCATCCCGCCGTCCACCCGCAGCGCCGTCAACTCCAGGCCGGAGTCGGCGTTCATCGCGTCGACCACCTCGCGGGTCTGCCAGCCGGTGGCCTCCAGCACCGCGCGGGCCAGGTGCCCCTTGGTGATGTACGAGGTGAGCCCGACGATCACGCCGCGCGCCTCGCTGCGCCAGTGCGGCGCGAACAGCCCGGAGAAGGCCGGCACGATGTAGCAGCCGCCGTTGTCGTCGACCGTGCGGGCGAGGGTCTCGATCTCCGGCGCCGAACTGATCAGCTCCAGCCGGTCGCGGAACCACTGCACCAGGGACCCGGTGATCGCGATGGAGCCTTCGAGGGCGTAGACGGCCGGCTGGCCGCCGATCTGGTAGCCGACGGTGGTGAGCAGCCCGTGGCTGGAGTGCACCGGCTCCGTGCCGGTGTTGAGCAACAGAAAGCTGCCCGTGCCGTAGGTGCACTTGGCGTCGCCCGGCGCGAAGCAGGTCTGGCCGAACAGGGCGGCCTGCTGGTCGCCGAGCGCCGCTGCGATCCGCACGCCGGGCAGGACGGCGGTCGCGGTGCCGTACACCTCCGACGAGGAGCGGATCTCGGGCAGCATGGCGGCCGGGATGCCGAAGAAGGCCAGTGAGTCCGGGTGCCAGCCGAGCGCGCGCAGGTCCATCAGCATGGTCCGGCTGGCGTTGGTGACGTCGGTCAGGTGCAGACCGCCGTCCGGGCCGCCGGTGAGGTTCCAGATCAGCCAGCTCTCCATCGTTCCGAAGAGCACCTCGCCGCGCTCGGCCCGCTCGTACAGCCCGGGCGTGTGGTCGAGCAGCCAGCGCAGCTTGGGGCCGGAGAAGTACGTGGCCAGCGGCAGCCCACAGTGTTGCCGGAGGTCCTCGGCGCCGGGCGCCCGGGCCAGCGTCTCCACCAGTGTGTCGGTGCGGGTGTCCTGCCAGATGATCGCCGGCGCCACCGGGACGCCGGTTCGCCGGTCCCACACCACGGTGCTCTCCCGCTGGTTGGCGATGCCGATCGCGGCGACCTGGCCCGCGACGATGCCGGCCTGGGCGAGGGCCCTGGGCACCACCTTGCCGACGTTGCGCCAGATCTCCAGCGCGTCGTGTTCCACCCAGCCGGGCCGGGGGAAGTGCTGCTGGTGCTCTCGCTGCGCCACGGAGACGAGGTTGCCCCGGCGGTCGAACACGATGCAGCGGGTCGAGGTGGTGCCCTGGTCGATGGAGACGACGTAGCTGTCAGTCATTCCTCGTCCTCTCAGGCGCAAAGGCGGGGCAGGATGGACGGATCACCAGCGCGCCGCGCCGAGATCCCGGGACACCGCGCGTGCGGCGTCGCGGACGTACGCGACGAGCGTCGGGCGGGGGTGGCGCTGCGCGTCGCAGACGCGATCGACCGGGCCGGAGAGCCCGATCGCGCCCACGACGAGGCCGCCGTAGCCGCGGATGGGCGCGGCGATACCGGCCTCGCCGAGGGTCATCTCCTCGATCTCGGCGGCCCAGCCGTTGTCCCGGATCGCGGTCAACGCCCGGCTGAGGGTCCGGGCGGTGACCAGGGTGCGCCGGGTGTACGGCTCGGGTTCGCCCTGCATGACCGCGTTGGCGGCGCCGACGTCGTAGGCGAGCAGGACCTTGCCGAGCGCGGTGGCGTGCGGGGGCAGCAGGGACCCGACGTCGAGGGTCTGCAGGGTGTCGTCGGGCCGGAAGACGTGGTGGACCACCAGCACCTTGCCGTCCAACAGGGTACCGATGCGGACGGCCTCGCCGCTGCGCGCGGCCAGCGGGTCGGCCCAGTTGATGGAGCGTGAGCGCAGTTCGTTGACGTCGAGGTAGCTGGTGCCCAGGTGCAGCAGGGCCGCCCCGAGCTGGTACTTGCCGGAGGTCTTGTCCTGCTCCACGAAGCCGACGTCCTGCAGGGTGCGGACGATGCCGTGCGCGGTGCCTTTGGCCAGGTCGAGGGACCGGGCGATCTCCCCGATGCCGAGGCGGCCGGAGCTGCTGGCCAGCAGGCGGAGGATCGCCGCGGCCCGCGCGATGGACTGCACCTGACCCGGCATGGGGCGGAATGCTAATCGCGTTTCGGCGGCCGCAACAGTGTTCGGCATTGTCGACAGGGGTTCGTTGACCCGGCTCCGAGGGTTTCCTACGGTTCACCGCACGGTGACGGTACTGCACCGCGGCGTCACCGACCGGCCCTCCACTTCCCCCGAGGGGAGGGCTGCCACCCCCACCGTTTTTGGGAGGCAAGATGGCGCAACGGTTGAAAGCGCCCGGGCTCGTTGGCGAGTTGGCCGCCGAGTTCGCCGGCACCGCGATTCTCATCCTGTTCGGCGTGGGCGTGGTCGCCCAGGTGGCCGCGTCGGGAACCGGCGAGTTCGACAGCATCGCCTGGGCCTGGGGCCTCGGCGTCACGCTCGGCGTGTACGTGGCGGGCCGCATCAGCGGCGCGCACCTCAACCCCGCGGTCACCGTCGCCCTGGCGGTCTTCAAGGGCTTCTCCTGGCGCAAGGTGATGCCGTACGCCCTGGCCCAGACCGCCGGCGCGTTCGTCGCGGCCCTGATCATCCGCTGGAACTACAGCGAGGTGCTGTCCCGGTTCGACCCGGGCCTCACCAGCAAGAGCCAGGGCGTTTTCTCCACCATGCCCGGTGCCGGCGTGAGCGAGTGGGGTGCCCTGCGCGATCAGATCATCGGAACAGCCATCCTGCTGTTCCTCGTCCTGGCGGTCACCGACGCGCGTAACTCGCTGCCCGCCGGCAACCTCGCCCCACTGATCGTCGGCCTGATCGTGGTGGCGATCGGCATGGCCTTCGCCGCCAACGCCGGCTACGCCATCAACCCCGCTCGCGACTTCGGCCCCCGCCTCGCCTCGTTCCTGACCGGTTACGAAACGGCCTTCCAGGACACCAGCGGTTATCCGTACTTCTGGGTGCCGATCGTCGGGCCGCTCGTGGGTGGCGTGATCGGCGCCGGCCTCTACGAGCTGATCATCGGCCGCTTCCTGCCCAGCGAGGATGAGCTGGAGCCGGGTGCCCTGGACACCGAGACCGTCACGGTCCCGGCCGAGCCCGCCCGCGTCTGACATCCGCCGATCCACATCCCCCCGGCCGAACACAGAAGGAGACACCCGCATGGCTGACTTTGTCGGCGCGGTAGACCAGGGCACCACCAGCACCCGCTTCATGATCTTCGACCACGGCGGCAACGAGGTCGGCCGCCACCAGCTCGAACACCAGCAGATCCTGCCGCAGGCCGGCTGGGTGGAGCACAACCCCCTCGAGATCTGGGAGCGGACCCAGACGGTCATCCAGACCGCGATGAACGCCCGCGGCCTGACCGCCTCCGACCTGGCCGCGCTCGGCATCACCAACCAGCGCGAGACCACCGTGGTGTGGAACCGTCGGACCGGGCGGCCCTACTACAACGCCATCGTCTGGCAGGACACCCGTACCGACCGCATCGCCTCCGCCCTGGAACGCGAGGGCAAGGGCGACGTCATCCGGCGCAAGGCGGGGCTGCCGCCGGCGACGTACTTCTCCGGCGGGAAGATCCAGTGGATCCTGGAGAACGTCGACGGGGTCCGGGAGGCCGCCGAGCGCGGCGAGGCCGTCTTCGGCAACACCGACACCTGGCTGCTGTGGAACCTCACCGGCGGCACCGAAGGCGGGGTGCACGTCACCGACCCCACCAACGCCAGCCGCACCATGCTGATGAACCTGGAGACGCTGGACTGGGACGACGAGCTGCTGTCGTTCTTCGACATCCCGCGCGCCATGCTGCCGGAGATCCGGCCGTCGTCCGACCCGCGCTCGTACGGCAGCTGCACCATGAACGGCCCGTTCGCCGGCGCGGTCCCGCTCACCGGTGACCTGGGCGACCAGCAGGCCGCCACGGTCGGGCAGGTCTGCTTCGCCCCGGGCGAGGCGAAGAACACCTACGGCACGGGCAACTTCATGCTGCTCAACACCGGCACCGAGATCGTGCGGTCGAAGGCCGGACTGCTCACCACGGTCTGCTACCAGTTCGGCGGCGAGGCACCGGTGTACGCGCTCGAAGGATCGATCGCGGTGACCGGCTCGGCCGTGCAGTGGCTGCGTGACCAGCTCAAGATCATCAGCAACGCCGGGCAGAGCGAGATCCTGGCCCGCCAGGTGGAGGACAACGGCGGGGTGTACTTCGTGCCCGCGTTCTCCGGCCTGTTCGCACCGTACTGGCGCTCCGACGCCCGTGGCGCGATCGTCGGCCTCTCCCGGTTCAACACCGACGCCCACATCGCCCGGGCCACTCTGGAGTCCATCTGCTACCAGAGCCGGGACGTGGCCGACGCCATGGAGCAGGACTCTGGGGTGCACCTGGAGTGCCTCAAGGTCGACGGCGGCGTCACCGTCAACGACCTGTGCATGCAGATGCAGGCGGACATCCTCGGCGTGCCGGTCAGCCGGCCGGTGGTCGCCGAGACCACCGCCCTCGGCGCGGCGTACGCCGCCGGCCTCGCCGTCGGCTTCTGGAAGAACACCGACGAGCTGCGCGAAAACTGGAACGAGAGCCGGCGCTGGCAGCCGGGCTGGTCGCCGGAGCAGCGCGAAGACGGCTACGGCCGGTGGAAGAAGGCGGTCCAACGCACCCTCGACTGGGTCGACGTCGACTGACGCCCCACCCCCCTCAAGGATCCGGGCGGCCGGCGCCCGTCGCCGGCCGCCCCCACCCTCCTCAGGAGAGAGAAGACGGATGCTTTCCGCGACACTGTCACCGGCCGCCCGCGAGCGGTCCCTGGCCGCCCTCGGCAGCGGCCAGGAACTGGACGTCCTGGTGATCGGCGGCGGCGTCACCGGCGCCGGCTGCGCTCTCGACGCCGTCACCCGGGGTCTGTCGGTCGGGCTCATCGAGGCGGGCGACTGGGCCAGCGGTACGTCGAGCCGGTCCAGCAAGCTCATCCACGGTGGCCTGCGCTACCTGGAGATGCTCGACTTCGGGCTGGTCCGCGAGGCCCTGCGCGAGCGGGGCCTGCTCCTGCAGCGGCTCGCCCCGCACCTGGTCCGCCCGGTGCCGTTCCTCTACCCGCTGCGCCATCGGGGCTGGGAACGGTTGTACGCCGGCGCCGGCGTGCTGCTCTACGACACGATGAGCCTGTCCGGCCGCCACGCGCGCGGCCTGCCGGCCCACCGGCACCTGAGCCGCCGCGGGGCGCTGCGCGCCTGCCCGTCGCTGCGGCCCGAGTCGCTGGTCGGCGCTCTGCAGTACTACGACGCCCAGGTCGACGATGCCCGCCTGGTGACCTTCCTCGTCCGCACCGCCGCCGCGCACGGGGCGCACCCGCTGTCGCGGGCCCGCGTCGTGGGTTTCCTGCGCGAGGGCGCCCGGGTCACCGGCGCGCGGGTGCACGACCTGGAGACCGACCGGGTGTTCGAGGTGCGCGCCCGGCAGGTCATCAACGCCACGGGGGTGTGGACCGACGACATCCAGGCCCTCGTCGGCGAGCGGGGCCAGTTCCAGGTGCGCGCCTCCAAGGGCATCCACCTCGTGGTGCCGCGCGACCGGATCCGGTCCAGCACCGGCCTGATCCTGCGCACCGAGTCCAGCGTGCTGTTCGTGATCCCGTGGGGCCGGCACTGGCTGGTCGGCACCACCGACACCGACTGGGACCTGGACAAGGCGCATCCGGCGGCGAGCAGCCGGGACATCGACTACCTGCTGGAGCGCGTCAACGCGGTGCTGGCCACCCCGCTGACCCGCGACGACGTCGAGGGCGTGTACGCCGGCCTGCGCCCGCTGCTGTCCGGAGAGTCCGACGCGACCGCCAAGCTGTCGCGGGAGCACACCGTGGTCAGCCCGGCGCCCGGACTCGTGGTGGTGGCCGGCGGCAAGTACACGACGTACCGGGTGATGGCGCGCGACGCGGTCGACGAGGCGGTGCGCGGCCTCGGCGGCGCGGTGGCCGCCTCGTGCACCGACCGGGTGCCCCTGCTGGGGGCGGAGGGCTACGTCGCCCGGTGGAACCAGCGGCGCCGGCTGGCGCAGCAGTCCGGCCTGCACGTGGAGCGCGTGGAGCACCTGCTGCGGCGCTACGGCGCCGCCGTAGACGAGGTGCTGGCGCTGCTGCGGGAGGACCCCACGCTCGGCGAGCCGCTCGACGGCGCGGAGGACTACCTGCGGGTGGAGGTCGTCTACGCGGCGTCCGCCGAGGGGGCGCTGCACCTGGAGGACGTGCTGACCCGGCGCACCCACATCTCGATCGAGAGCTTCGACCGGGGCCTGATGGCCGCCCGGCCGGCGGCGACGCTGATGGCGCCGGTCCTTGGCTGGGGCGACGAGCGGGTCGACCGGGAGGTGGCGCACTACGTCGCGCGGGTCCGGGCCGAGCGGGCCGCGCACGAGCAGCCCGACGACGCGGCGGCCGACGCCTTCCGGCTGGACGCGCCCGACGTGGTGCCGGCGGTTGCCGTGGCGGCTTGAGCGGGCTCCGGCGGTGTGCCCGGCATGCCGCCGGAGCCGGTGGCCGGGGGTGACAGCCGCCCGGCGGCGTGCCACCATACCGACCAGTCGATATCCCACCGGAAGGGGCCCGCGACGCCGGGAACGACCGCGACGCGCACGGGGTATCGCACCTGTCCGCTCTGCGAGGCCACCTGCGGCCTGACGCTGACCATCGCCGACGATCGGGTGACCGACGCCCGCGGCGACCGCGAGCACGTCTTCAGCCACGGCTTTGTCTGCCCGAAGGGGCCGCGTTTAGCCACAACTGCACGCCATGCCTGAGCAAGGTGGGAGTCAATTGTTCAAGCTGCTGGCCGTGGAAGGCGCGCTCGTACTCACCGACGACGATGGCGTCGACCCGAATGGTGATCGTCCTGCCGGCCCTGGAGTCCTCGACCCTGCTCGGGCTGGTCGTGCCCGGCGAGACGGCGATCCTGATCGGCGGGCTGGTGGCACTGTCAGCGCCCGGTGGAATGACCTGCGGCGAGCAGTCGCTTGATCTCTGCGGCGGCCGGATGAGCCGGTGCGACGGCCAGAAAACGCCGCAGCGTCTGCTCCGCCTCGGCGGACCGGCTGTTCCGCTGCGCCAGCCCCAGCACCAGCAGGCCGTCGGGGGAAGCCGGCTCGCGGGCCAGGACCTCTCGGGCGGTTCGTTGCGCGCCGCCGCCGTCGCCGGCCCGCAGCAGCGCGAAGGCGAGCCGCAGCCGGATCCCATCGTCGGGCCGGTCCCGCAACGCCTCCTGGTACATCTTCGCCGCGGCGTCGTACCGGTTCTGCGTCTCGAGGTCGTGGGCGAGCTGGAGGGCGACCGCGACCGGGTCGGTCGGGGCCGGCCGGGCGGGCGGGTCGAGCCGGTGGGCGACGACCGCGACGGACGCCACGAGC
>NZ_JBEXHP010000105.1:0-19507 GCF_040607895.1 Micromonospora sp. NPDC005220 | reverse complement strand
GATCGGCATGTTCTGCCGGCCCGGGACGACCAGACGGCCGAGCGCGCCGACGATGAGACCAACAACGATCGCAGTGATGATGCCCCACACGGTGAACTCCACGGTCGCCCTCCTTCTTAAGAATGTCTGACACACGATGTGTGCTTCCTGTCGTGACGGCTAAGTGCCCGGCCCCCCGAAAACCCAAACCGACTCACCTCAAGGAACAGCGTCACCCGTCAATGCTCTAGCGGTGCGTCGATTGGTGCGTGAGTGCGTACACACAGGTAGGAGCCCATCTCGTCGACCCGCCGGCCCCACGACAGCGACAGAAAAAATTTCCGCTCGCGGCAGCCGCATTCGTCGCGCCACAGCGCTCGGCCGGCAGCCACGGCGGGCCTGACGGACCCGTCGTGGGCAAGGTGGGCCGGACAGCACAGGCCGAACCACGCCAGACAGGCCCGAGCCAATCTGCCTTCGCTACGCGACATGCTCACCACAGCACGCAGGACGGACGCTGACGACCACAGCACGCCGCACAGACGCTGCCGACCGCAGACCCACTACGGCCGCTGACCCAGCACGCCGCACCGGCGCTGACCACCACAGCACGCAGGGCGAGGGGGTACGCGAGACGCCCGAAAAGCCGCGCGCCCGGAAAAGCCCCGCGCCCGGGCGCGGGGCACCCGGGCGCGTACGACGGTGCGAACTATTTCTTGCCGGCGGCCTTGGCGTCGCCGGAGTCGGAGGAGAGGGCGGCGATGAAGGCCTCCTGGGGCACCTCGACCCGGCCGACCATCTTCATCCGCTTCTTGCCTTCCTTCTGCTTCTCCAGCAGCTTGCGCTTACGGCTGATGTCACCGCCGTAGCACTTGGCGAGAACGTCCTTGCGGATCGCCCGGATGGTTTCCCGGGCGATGACCCGGCTGCCGATGGCCGCCTGGATCGGTACCTCGAACTGCTGGCGTGGGATCAGGGTGCGCAGCTTGGCGGCGATGGTGACGCCGTAGTTGTACGCCTTGTCCTTGTGCACGATGGCGCTGAACGCGTCCACCGGCTCGCCGTGCAGCAGGATGTCCACCTTCACCAGGTCGGACGCCTGCTCGCCGGAGGGCTCGTAGTCGAGCGAGGCGTAGCCCTTGGTACGGCTCTTCAGCTGGTCGAAGAAGTCGTAGATGATTTCCGCGAGGGGCAGCGTGTAGCGCAGCTCCACCCGGTCGGCGGAGAGGTAGTCCATGCCGAGCAGGGTGCCGCGCCGGCCCTGGCAGAGTTCCATGACCGCGCCCACGTAGTCGTTGGGCGTCAGTACGGTGGCCCGGACCACCGGCTCGTACACCTCGGCGATCTTGCCGGTGGGGTATTCGCTCGGGTTGGTGACGACGATCTCCTCGCCGTCGTCGGTGATCGCCCGGTAGACGACGTTGGGCGCGGTGGAGATCAGGTCGAGGTTGTACTCGCGCTCCAGCCGCTCCCGGATGATCTCCAGGTGGAGCAGGCCGAGGAAGCCGCAGCGGAAGCCGAAGCCGAGCGCGCCGGAGGTCTCCGGCTCGTAGTCGAGGGCGGCGTCGTTGAGCTTGAGCTTGTCCAACGCCTCGCGCAGGTTCGGGTAGTCGGACCCGTCGATCGGGTAGAGGCCGGAGTAGACCATCGGCTTCGGGTCCTTGTAGCCACCCAGCGCCGAGGCCGCCGGCCGGCTGTTGATGGTGACCGTGTCACCGACCCGGGACTGCCGGACGTCCTTCACACCGGTGATCAGGTAGCCGACCTCGCCGACGCCGAGCGCCTCGGCCTTGACCATCTCGGGTGAGATGACGCCGATCTCCAGCAGCTCGTGCACCGCCCCGGTGGACATCATCTTGATCCGGTCCCGGGCGCTGATCCGGCCGTCGATGACCCGGACGTACGTGACGACACCGCGGTAGACGTCGTACACCGAATCGAAGATCATCGCCCGGGCGGGCGCCTCGGCGTCGCCGACCGGTGGGATGAACTGCCGGACGATCTCGTCGAGCAGGTGCGGAACGCCCTCGCCGGTCTTGCCGGAGACCCGGATGCAGTCGGCGGGGTCGCCGCCGATCAGGTGGGCCAACTCCTCGGCGTACTTCTCCGGCTGGGCGGCCGGCAGGTCGATCTTGTTGAGCACCGGGATGATGCGCAGGTCGTTCTCGAGGGCCAGGTAGAGGTTGGCCAGGGTCTGCGCCTCGATGCCCTGCGCGGCGTCGACCAGCAGCACGGCGCCCTCGCAGGCGGCCAGCGACCGGGACACCTCGTAGGTGAAGTCCACGTGCCCCGGGGTGTCGATCATGTTGAGCACGGCGTGCTCGCCGGCCCGCTCACCCTCACGGATGGTCCACGGCATGCGGACGGCCTGGCTCTTGATGGTGATGCCGCGCTCGCGCTCGATGTCCATCCGGTCCAGGTACTGCGCGCGCATCTGCCGGGGGTCGACCACGCCGGTGAGCTGCAACATCCGGTCGGCCAGGGTCGACTTCCCGTGGTCGATGTGGGCGATGATGCCGAAGTTCCGGATGCGACCGGGGTCGGTGGCACCAGGGGCGTTCGCGCCGGGATCGAGCTTCGGTGGCACAGCGGTCCGTTCTGGTCGGCTGACGTGAACAGGCCGGCGCGCCGCCGACCCCCTCTATGTTCCCACGCCGCCGGGGTGCCCCCACTGCGCGGGCGATGGATCGGCCCGAGAACTCCTCACTCCATCGGCGGCTCGACGAAGAGCGCGGCCAGCCGGGGCAGCCGCCGACGCGCCTCGTCCTCGTCGTCGAAGTCCCAGAAGTCGTTCAGGTCCGGTGTGCGCACCGGGTCGCGGTCCGCCGGCAGTTCGGTCGCGGTCGCCTTTCGGTACGCGTCCCAGGGCACCGAGAGCATCTGCTCGGCGGAGAACTCCTCGCCGCTGAGCGAGGCCGCCCGCACCTGGGGCAGTTCGGCCAGCGAGTCCGGTTCGGCGACCGCGCGGGCGAAGACGGCACGCCCCTGGGTCATCAGCCAGCCCCGGAAGTGTTCGAAGCCGTCGGCCGAGGCACCACCGTTGATCAGGTACGCCGCACCCCACAGGTCTGCCTTGTGCGAGGCGGCCAGCACCCGCGTCTGGTGTCGCGCGTACCCGATGATGTCCTCCGGATGGCGCTCGGCGAGCAGCGCGACGGCTCGCGCGGCGACCGGGCCGGGCTCGCCACCGCCGCCGGCCCGAGCCTCGTCGATCAACTGCCAGAAGTCCTCGGTCCTCATGGCTTGGCAGTCTGGCAGTGTCGCCGTGCGTCGCGCACGTACCCCGGGGCAGCATGGTGGGGTGTCCCCTCCGCTGCTGCCGCCGGTGCCGTACCACGCCAGCGCCCTGCGCCCGTCGTGGCCGACGCTGCCGGCGGCGCTGCGGGCCGCTGTCGCGGAACGGCTCGGCGCGCCGGTGGTCACCGCCCGGGTCGCGGGCGCGGGCTTCACCCGGGGGTTCGCCGCCGTGCTCGACACCGCCGACGGTGGTCGGGCCTTCGTCAAGGCCGCACCCGCCGCCGAGCAACCGCATCTGGTCGACTGGTACGCCCGGGAGGCCGCGATCCTCGATCGGCTGCCGGTGGACCTGCCGGCGCCCCGCCCCCGGTGGACCCTCTCCGCGGCCGGCTGGTTCGTGCTGTGCACCGACGCCGTCGACGGGCACACCCCGCAGCTGCCCTGGGTGCCCGCCGAGTTGGACGCCACCCTCGCCGGGTACGCGCGGGTTGCCGCCGCCCTGGCCGACCCGCCGCCCCAGCTGACCGCGCTCGGCCTGCCGCGCCTGGCCGACCTGGCCCGGTCGGACATCCTCTGGTGGGAGGAGGTCGCCGCCGACCGCGAGCCGATCCCACCGCTGCCCGCGCCGCTTCGAGACCGGCTGCCCGAGCTGGTGGAGTTGGAGTCCCTCCTCCCCCGGTACGCCGCCGGGGCGACCGGCCTGATCCACGGCGACCTGCGGGTCGACAACGTGCTGATCGGCCCGGACGGCCGAGCCTGGTTCTGCGACTGGACCTGGGTCTGCTCCGGGCCGGCCTGGTTCGACCTGGCCGGCCTGCTGCTCACCGCGTACGCCAGTGGGCTGGACGCGGACCGGCTCTTCGCCACGCACCCGGCCACCGCCGACGCGCCCCCGGACGCGCTGGACGCGACCCTGGCCGCGTTGGCCGGCTACTACCTCACCGGCGCCGCGGCGGCACCGCCGACGGCCTCCCCGCACCTGCCCGCCCACCAGCGCTGGAGCGGCGAGCAGTCGCTCGACTGGCTGGCCCGCCGCCAGGGCTGGCAGTGACGCGGACTGGGCTGGGGTGCGGGCTCGCGTGACGCGGGCCTGGCTTGGGGTGACGCGGGCCCGGCCTGGGCTGGGGGGCGGGCCTGGGCTGGGCGGGGCCTGGGCTGGAGTGCGGGCCTGGGCCTGGGCGGGGGCGGGCCGGCGGCGCCGCGGGTTGGGGCGGCGGCGCGGCTGGCGGTGAGTCGCCGCCCTGGCCGAGGGCGTAACCTGGTCCCCGACGGGCCGGGTCCGTCCGCGCGAAGGCCGAGCCGTTTTGGCTCGTCCCGGGCGACCTGGTAACCTGGCTCTTCGCGCAGCGATGACGCATGTTCGTCATCACGCGCAATAAGCTGACCAACCCGAGCTATCAAGACGAGGCTGTCGCGTGGCGAACATCAAGTCCCAGATCAAGCGCAACCGGCAGAACGAGAAGGCCCGGCTGCGCAACAAGTCGGTCAAGTCGTCGCTGAAGACCGCCGTCCGGAAGTTCCACGAGGCTGCCGAGGCCGGTGACGTCGAGAAGGCGACCGCGCTCATGCTGGACGCCTCTCGCAAGCTGGACAAGGCCGTCAGCAAGGGCGTGATCCACTCCAACCAGGCCGCGAACCGCAAGTCCGCGATCGCAAAGCGCGTGGTGTCGCTCTCCGCCTGACGACTTCTCCGTCAGACTGATTCGGAAAGCCCCGGGCCCCAGGCCCGGGGCTTCCGTGTGTCCGGAGGCCGAGCGCCTCCGGGCCGGCCGTTCTGTGGGTGGCCCCGACGAGGGCTGGCACTCAGTTCGACGCGGGTCGGCTGTTCTTCTGCGTGGCCCGCCGGGAGCTGGCGTTCAGTCTGACCGGTCGGCACGCCGGGGCGGTGGCACCGGGTCGGCGGTGATCACCACGCCCGGAACGCTGTGCGAGACCCACTCCACCCGGGCTCGGCCCACCACCGGTTCCATCTGCCGGCGAAACCGGTCCCGTTCCTGCTCGGGCACGAGCGCGGCGGAGCGGACCACGATCGCGGCCACCATGTCGTTGAGCTTGACCATGGCCGCCACCACGGCCGGCAGCACCAGCACCGCCCACCAGCTGACCAATTCGGCGAGGGCGAGCAGCACCGCCAGGGCGATGGCCCCCTCGAAGAAGAGGAAGCACAGCACCCCGCCGGGGTTGACGAACCGCAGGTTGAGGAGTCGGGCGTAGAGCGGCCGGTAACGCTCCTCGTTCACGCCGATGGTGGCCCACGCTGGGCGGTTCGCTCTCGTCACCTGGCGCTGCCCTGCCGGGCCGCCGCGACCGAGAAGACCGCACGCTCCAGGGCGTACGCCCGGTCGTCGGAGCCGCCCTTGACGGCCGCGTTGCACTCAGCGGCGACCTGCATGGCCCGGACCAGGCCCTCCGGCGTCCAACCCCGCCCCTGCCGCTGCGCCCGCTCGATCTTCCAGGCGGGCATACCGAGGCTGCTGGCGAGCTGGTACGGGTTACCCCGCCCGGCCGATGCCACCCGGGCCACCGTGCGCACCCCGTCGGCCAGGGCGTCGGCGATGGGCACCGGGTCGACCCCGACGTGCAGGGCCCAGCGCAGTGCCTCGAGCGCTGCCGGCACGTCGCCGACCATGGTGGCGTCCGCCACCGTGAACCCGGTCACCTCTACCCGGCCCCGGTAGTAACGGGAAACCGTCTCGGCGCTGATCCGCCCGTCGGTGTCGGCGATCAGTTGGGAGCAGGCGGCGGCCAGTTCGCGCAGGTCGTTGCCGACCGCGGCGATGAGCGCCTCGGCGGCGTCGTCGGTGCACTTACCGCCAGCCCGGCGGATCTCGTCTCGGACGAAGGCCACCCGGTCGCGGTGCCCCTTGAGCTTGGCGGCCGGGACCACCGTCGCGCCGGCCGCCCGCAGGCCGTCGGCGAACGCCTTCCCTTTCGCGCCGCCCAGGTGCAGCACCAGCAGTTGGACGTCCGGGTCGGGATTCTTCGCGTACGCCAACAGTGCGGCGACGAGGTCCTTGCGGGCATCCTGGCCAGAACGCAGGATCAGCAGCCGCCGTCCGCCGAACAGCGAGGGGCTGAGCATCTCGGCGATCTCGCCGACGGTGAGCGCACTGGCCTGGTATTCGCGGACGTCCACCTCGGGGTCGACGCTGCGAACCTTCGCGACAGCTTCGGTGACCGCGCGCGTGGCGAGCAGTTCCTCGTCACCGAGGACGAGCAGAATGGGGGCGAGGCTGGCGGGGGTCACGCCGCCCATATTCGCACGGCCTGCGGCGGGATCGTGCCTGCTCATTCGCTGCTTGGTCGGCGCAGCCCGCACACAGTGCAAATCCCGACATCCAACTCAATTCCCCTTCTAATCCGCAAGTCGTCCGTTTAGTGGAAAGCCCGCCACCCTGATCCACACGCTCAGGGCTGTCGGCCCGCGGGCACACCTCGCCGGGCCACCGCCAGACCGTCGCCCGTTCGGATCGCCGCCACGTCGCCGTCCGTGTCGGTACGCAGCACCCGCACGCCACCCCTGCTCAGGTGGGCAAGCAGCGCCGGACTCGGGTGCCCGTAGGTGTTGCCCGTGCCCACCGGCACGAGCGCCACCGCCGGCCGCACCGCGTCGAGGAAACCCGGGTCCTGATAGGCCGAACCGTGATGCGCGACCTTCAACACGTCCGCCCGTAACTGGCCGGGCGCCGCCCGCGCCACCATCGCGTGCTGCTCCTCGGTCTCCGCGTCGCCGGCCAGCAGAATCCGTACCCCGGCCACCGTGGCGCGCAGCACCAGCGAGTTGTTGTTCGGGTCGGACCTGGTCCCGGCCAGCGGATACGGCGGGCCGAGCACCAGCAGGTCGACCCCGCCCACGGGATGGCGAGCGCCGGCCACGGTGGTCAGCAACGCGGCCCGCCCGCCAGCGACCGCCGCCCCAACCAGGTCCCGGCCGCTCTCCGGGTCCGTCGATGACGGCGTCAGCACGACACCCACCCGCCGCCCCCGGAAAACCCCGGCCACCCCGCCCACGTGGTCCGCGTGAAAGTGGCTGATCACCAGCAGGGGCACCTCCCGTACGCCGAGCCGACGCAGGCAACCGTCCACCGCACCCGGTTCCGGCCCGGCGTCCACCACCACCGCCCGGCCGCTGTCGACCGGAAGCACCAGGGCGTCGCCCTGGCCCACCGCGCAGGCCACCACCACCCAGCCGACGGGTGGCCAGCCGGCGGCTACCAGCCGAACCGGCAGGGCGCCCAGCACGGCGGCGACCCCGACCACCGCCACCAGCCGGCGTACCAGCGGTCGGCGCACCGCGATCAGCAGCGCGACGGTCAGCCCGGTCAGCAGCAGGGCGCCGGGCACCCCGCCCGGCCACGGCAGGGTGCCGCCCGGTAGTCGAGCGCCCTGCCGGGCAATCACCACCAGCCACCAGGCTGGCCAACTCGCCAGCCACGCGACGAACTCGGCACCGGCCGGCCAGATCGGCGACACCATGGCCGCCAGCACGCCCAGCACGGTCGCTGGCGCGATGGCCGGCACCGCCAGCAGATTCGCCGGCACCGCCACCAGGCTCACCGTGCCGGAGATGCCGGCGACGACCGGGCCGCAGGCCAGTTGGGCGGCCGCCGGCACGGCCAACGCCTCGGCCAGGCCAGGCGGGACGCCTCGCCGGCGCAGCCCGTCCCGCCAACGGGGCGCGAGCAGCAGCAGACCACCGGTGGCCAGCACGGAGAGGGCGAACCCAGGATCCCCAGCCAACTCGGGGTCGACGAGCACCAGCACGGTCACGGCGGCGGCCAACGCGGGCAGCGCCGCCCGGGGACGACCGGCGGCGAGCGCGGCGAGCCCGATCGCTCCCATCGTTGCGGCCCGTACGACGCTCGGCGACGGGCGGACCAGAATGACGAACCCCACCAGCGCCACCCCACACAGCGCGGCGGCGAGCCACGGACCGGCGCGCGACCACCGCGCCAGCAACAGCACCGCACCCACCACGATCGCCACGTTGGAGCCGGAGACCGCGTTGAGATGGGTCATCCCGGTGGCCTGGAAATCCTCCTCGACGGCGGGTGGCAGTCGGCTGGTGTCGCCCACCACCAGACCGGGCAGCAGCCCACCGGGGTCGTCGGGCAGCGGCGCGCAGGCGCGTTGCAGGCCGGTACGCAGCGCCCCGGCCGCGCGCTGCGCCCAGGACGGCGCGCCGTGCCGCTCCGGTGGCCCGTTGGTGCTGAGCACCGCCGCGGTGAGGTCGCCGCCACGCGGAACGCCGAGCCGGCCGTCGACGGTGAGGCGCTGCCCGGGCAGCAGGCCCCGCCACGCCGGGTCGGTCGCCAGGACGAGCAGCCGCACCGACGCGTGGATCCGTCGACCATCCGGGCCGGTGAGCCGGACCAGCTCGGTCGACACCAGCAGCATGCCCGGCCGTCCGGCGCTCCGGATCGGGCGCGGATCGTCCCGGACGACCAGGTCGGCGGTGACCGGAGCACGTTGCTCGGCGAGGGCACGGATCGGCGGTGCGTCGCGAACGGCCAGCCGGGCAGCGGTTGCCGCACCACCGCAGACCACACCGAGACCGACCGCCACGGCCACCCAGCCGTAGCGCCGCACCACGGCTCGGGGACGGCCGGCGCGGCCCAGCAGGTGCAGCGCGCCCACGGCCGTCAGACCGGCCGCCGCGCCGGCCCCCAGCAGAACGGTGCGACTGCCGAGGTGCAGGCCGGCGAGCGCGGTGAGCCAGGCCGCCACGGCGAGCCCAGCCAGTCGCAGATCCGGCGGATCGGACCGCGCCCGGCCGGCCAGTGGCGCGGGCTGAGCCGGCCCAGCCGGCGACTCGAGCCGGATCCCGCCAGCCGGCGCACGCTGTGCCCGCCCGGCCGGCGGCCCAGGTCGAGCTCGGCTCACCGTCGGTGCGTCAGTGGAGACGACGGGCTCGCTCACACTGTCACCAGATCCTTGAGCTGCTCGTAGCGGGCGTCGCCGATACCGTCGACCTGGCGTAGGTCGCCAACGGATTTGAACCCGCCGTGCTGATCCCGGTGGGTGAGGATCCGTTGGGCGAGCACCGGCCCGACCCCGGGCAGCGCGTCGAGCTGCGCCAGTGTCGCGGTGTTGAGATTCAGCGGCCCGGCGGCAGGTGCCGCATCGCCCGCCGCAGGCCCGGCCGCGACGCCCGGCGGTGGCGTCACGCCGACCACGATCAGCTCGCCGTCGGCGATCTTGCGGGCGGGGTTGAGCAGCGCCACGTCGACCCCGGGCAGCGCGCCACCGGCCGCCTGCACCGCGTCGGCGAGACGGGACCCGGCCGGCAGGCGTACCAGACCGGGTTTTCGGACCTTGCCCGCGACCGCCACCACCAACTCGCCGGAGCCGGACACGCTGGGGTCTCCCACCGGCGCGGCCGACGCGGTCTCGCTGACCAGCGGGGCGACCGGCTCCGACTGCGGCCGAGCCCGCCAGGCCCAACCTGCCGCACCCACGATCACCACCACGGCGACCACCGCCAACGCCCGCACACCGCGCCGCCCAGGGTCGAACGCCCCGGGACCCGGCAGCCGCGACTCCGGCCGGAGCGCAGGGCCGTCGGATGTCGGCTCCGCGATCGGCACGGCGGGCTGGGAGGACAGCGCGCCGACCAGGAACGACGGGGGTGCGCCCGCGAGCGGCGCCTCCGGCCGGGGCGGCGGCGCGACGGCCGTCTCCGTCAGCCGGCGCAGGCGCTGGCGTACCTCGGTCTCCTCGTCGTGCGACACAGCGCGACGCTATGGCGGCGGTCGGGACGGTGGAGGGCGACGGCATCGCCCTGTGGACAACCACCGCCACTGTGGACAACGCCCTGATCATGCTCCGATCTGCTATGCGGCAGGTCGAGCTACGGCGCGTGGCCTGGGCGGCCGGTCTGATCGCCGACGCCCGCAGCGAGCGGACTACCCTCACCGGTATGTCCGACTCCCGCCTGCTGCGCATCGGCACCCGCAACTCTCCGATGGCTCTCGCCCAGGTCGAGCGGGTCCGCGCGATGCTCGCCGATCGGCACCCCGAGGTCACCGTGGACGTGCTGTCGATGTCGACAAGCGGGGACCGCTGGCACGGTGACCCGGCCGCCCTGGGCGGCAAGGGGGCGTTCACCAAGGAGGTGGACGCCGCCCTGATCGCCGGGGAAGGACAGCCTGGTGGCCGAAGAGGAGATGTACGCCCTGGGCGAGACACCGGAAGAGGCCCTGAGGACCGGCCAGGAGATGCGGGCCCGCCTGACGGCCCGCATCCAGGGGGTGCTGGACCACCTGGCGGCGGGCCGCTAAGCCCTCCTGGCCGCCTTGAGCTGAGCCGGAACCAAGGAGCCCCCGCCGTAGCGGGGGCTCCTCAGCGTCGGACCTGGTTGCCCCTGGTTGCCCCTTGGGGTAACGGAATCCCCAGGCCAGGGGCCATCTTCGTCTGGTTGCCCTGGTTGCCCCAAAGAGAAGGTCGCCGGAACCAGAGAACAGATCTACAGGACGTAGCGGCCTTTGCCTGATGCGGCTGTTGCCGGGGCCGGAGATGAACTTGTGGAGGAGGCCGGGAGTTGAGCACCCTCCCGGCCTCCCTGGCCTAGATGCGGCGCCTGGTGGGCCGCTTGCGGAGCACCACCGCGATGGCGCTGATAGCCGCCAGAGCGACCCCGCCGATCGTGGTGATGGCCACCTGAGCGATGCCGCCCATGTCCGGCCCGCTGAGTTGAACGATGTAGACCAGCGCGCCGATGGACAGCGCCGCGATCAGCACAAGCGCGCCGATCAGGACGTGTTCCACACCGCCGCCGGTCTCCCCGGTCTGGCGCTGCCGGGACCCTCTCGTTACCGTGGTCACCTGGTGTCGTTCTCCTTCATGTAAGTCCCTGCCAGGACGTGGTGGACACGACCGTTCAAGGCGGCCCCTGGGTTGCACCCCAGGGGACCCGCCGCCTTGATCCAGACGTGCGGCCGGTGGTTCTCGGAGACTGTAACTACCGAAGAGGACAGAGTCTCGCTTTCCGGTGGACACGTGTGGGGACACAACGTCCACAGAGTGCGGACTGCCCGACATGCTCAGTCCCGCCGTTCTCGGTGGACTGTATCGGCGGTAACTCGGCGGCTCCACCGTCCGCGCCAAGTGTCGCCTGGGCCACATCGGACAGGGCAGATGAGCATTCAACGGGCATCGGCCCTGCTCAGCGGCGTGGGTTCTGGCCGCTCAGCCCGCCCGAAGTGCTTGCCAGAGATGTCCCAGTAGCGGGGACTCCCGTCTTCTCCACGACCAGCACCGTGCCTCAGATCCACGGCTCCAGGGAGGCAGCGGGCGTTCGTTTCACGTCGGAGACCTCCTTCTACGCATACACGTGCGCGTTGCGCAGGGCCGGGCTGTGAGTCCTCACAGAAGAGGTTGAACACGCTGACCAGCCAGGAAGGCCATCCCATGGTGACGCCGGAGAACCCTCTCCAGCGTGATGTGCTCGTACATGTTAGGGCTAGTCGCGCACCACCAGATGGTGTCCATCCGGGGCCACCTGACGTAGCGCTCCTCACGAGGGAGACACCGACGCCGTGCAGGCGGGTCAACACTGGATCCTCCCGGCGGCCCTGTTGTACGGGCACGCCGGTTCTTCAGGACCTGTGCGTTACGCGCCGCGCCGGATGTACATGACGTGGGCGTTGCGGACAACGGATCTCCAAGAAGTACCGGCGTAGCCGACAGAGGGTCTTGGCGGTGCCGTAGTCACCGATGACCGCCCTCGCCGACGCACATAATGGGAGTCGGAGCCGGTCCGCTTCAGCGCGGCGGGGCTGCATGTGAGCGTCCCGGGTCGACACGTCCATCCCGCCGTCCAGCCCGCCGTCCAGCCCGCCCTGGCCGCGTACCGGGACCTGTCGCTGAAGGCGGCGGAGCTGGACCGGGCGGCCAGGGAGGCCCAGGAGCGGGCCGCCAACGCTCCCCGGGACCTCCGGCGGGAAGCCGCTCAGGCCGCCATCTCTGGCCGCGCCACGGACGCCGCAAAGGCCGCCCAGGCCATCCGGGAGCTGGAGCTGGAGGCCCAGGCCGCCAAGGCGGTAGCCCAGGGCACGGAGGACGCCCTGGCCACCACTCAGGCCGCCGTGGTGAAGGCCGTGACCGAGAACCGGACGGAGTGGCTGGCATACCTGGGCGGCCAGGGACGGGCCGCGCTGGGCCGGATGGACGCCGCCCTGGCCGCGCTGGACGCCGCGCTGAGTGACCTGGTGGTGGTGGACACCATGCGGGCCAACGTGGAGAAGCCGGTGGCCGCCGGGGGCCGGGTCTTCGCCCAGGGCTCCACGCTTGCCGGCCAGGTGAACGCTTCACACGCCGCCGCGCGGCAGGTGCGGGAGAAGGTGGCGGAGACGCTGGCCCCGCTGTCCCGCTACGGCGCGAAGCCGGAGGCGAAGGCGGCCAGGAAGGTGAAGGCCGCCGCCTGAGCCCCGTACGGACTACGGCCCGCCCTCTGGTCTACAGGCCGGGCCGTTCCGTGTCGTCCACCCGACACTCCTCCCCCGGCCCGCTCCTGGCCGGACAGGATCGCTGAACGACGGCCCCGATCACCAGAGGAGACGCGACGTGGCTAAGCCGACCAACCGGAGCATCGTCACCAGCATGTTGGAGGTCGCAGGCTCGGACGACACGGAGCCGGCCGACGCGGCCGTGTACCGCCAGCAGGCGCTGGTGTACGCGCTCCTGGGGCTGGCTGATGAAGTCCGGGACCTCCGGGAGGCCATCAGCGGCGTGGAGGGTGCCCTGGAAGACCAGGACGGCCACGGAGTGGGCACGCACGCGCGGCACATCTCGGATTGGCTAGAGCGGATCTCCAAGAAGTAGGCAGTACGCGTCAACGGCCCGGACCAGGCGGTCCGGGCCGTTGCGTGTCTGCTCTCTCCTGGCCGCTCAGCTCTCCGGCGGCGGGGGCTCATCCGCTCCCCTGGCCTTCCACGGCTGGTGCTCCGTGATCCAGCGCTCCACGTCCTCCACCAGCCAGACGGTCCCGCCGGCCAGGTGATCGAACGGCTCCGGGAAGTCGGGCCGGGTGGTGAGCTGGACTACCCGGACGCGCGACACGCCCAGGCGCTCCTGAAGCTCCGCGCTCCCGTACAACTTCCGCTGCCAGGCCATCTCCTGAGCATCACCACGACACCCCCTTACGGACCTGTAAGCCCTGGTTGGGTCACCCGTATGCGCTGCTCAAGACCAGTTTTCATACGTAGCCAGTCCACTTTCATACTTGACAGGGGGTAGGCCAATCCGGTCCCCTGGATGGGCAACACACCGGGTAGCGGTCCGGGTACGCGAGCGGGGCTCCGTGCCTGGACCTGCCAATTCAGGAGGTGGAGCTGTGCCCATGGACGAAGGCCCCGTGACCCCCGCGCTGGTCCTCTGGACGGCCAAGCGGGTCATTACCCAGCACTCAGAGGCAGCCAGTCCTCACCGGGCCACCGAGACGTGTGTCCAGTGCCGGGACGCCGGGTGCGACATGCTGAGCTGGGCCATCGGTGTGGTGAAGGCTCACCGCCTGGCCGCCACCCCCAGGCCGTGATGGAGCGGCAGCAGGGTCAGGGCGTCTTCGTCGCCGACAGCTAGAAGCCCGATCGCCCCGAGCGCTCAGCGGGCCTCCGGGTCGAGGCCGAGTACGGCCCGCCCGCCGTCCACCGGCAGCGTCACCCCGTTGATGAAGCTCGCCGCGGGCGACAGCAGGTACGCGACCGCCTCGGCCACCTCCTCGGTACGCCCGATGCGGCCCACCGGGTGCAACCGGGTCAGCTCGGCGTCGATCCACTGGGCCTGGCTGGGCTCCTGTGTGGCCAGGAATTCGGCGTGCCGCTCGGTGGCGATCGAGCCGAGCGCGACCGCGTTGGCGCGAATCCCGTGTCTGCCGTACTCGACGGCCAGCGCCCGGGTCAGCCCCTCCACGGCGGCCTTCGCCGTCGCGTACGGCAGAGCGCCGGACACCGGTCGGCGGGCCTGGTGCGACGAGACGTTGACGATCGCGCCGCCGGCGGCGCGGGCCAGGAAGCGGCGGACGGCGACCGCGGCGCCCACCACGGCCGGGCGCAGGTTCAACCCGATCAGGTCCAGCACCGTGTCGGCCGACGCGGAGTGCAGCGTGGCGTCGCGGAACACCGCCGCGTTGTTCACCCACCCGCTGAGCGGCGCGGCGTGCTCTGCCAGTTCGGCGGCGTGCTCGGCCACCTGCTCGTCGGCGGCGTCGCCGACCACCGCGACGAGCCGATCGGCGGCCGGATGGCCGGCCAACCAGTCGACCGCGTCGGCGTCGTGTTCCAGGACGACGATTGTGGCACCGGTCGCCACCAGCCGTTCCACCACGGCCCGGCCGACACCGCGACCACCGCCGGTCACCACACACGACGTGGGCACCGCTCAGCCCTCAGGTCGCCGGTGGACGACCACGCAGGCCAGGCCCGGCCCGGCGTGTGCGGCGACGACGGCGCCCGCCTCGGAGACGTACGTGTCGTGCAGCCGGTCACCGAACCGTTCGGTGAGCGTGGCGCGCAACACCTCGGCCCGTTGCGGCGCGGCCAGGTGGTGCACCCCGAGATCCACGTCGTCGTCGCCGGCCGCCTCGACGGCCAGGTCCACCAGCCGGGCGACTCCTCGGCTGGCGGTGCGGACCTTCTCGCGCAGCACGATCGCCCCGTCCGGCATGTGCATGATCGGCTTGACCGAGAGCGCGGTGCCGACCAGCGCCTCGGCGGCGTTGATCCGGCCGCCCCGGCGGAGGAACTCCAGCGTGTCGACGTAGAACCAGACGGTGGTGCGGGCGACGGCGGCGAGCGCCGCGTCGCGTACCCCGGCGAGGTCGGCGCCGGCCTCGGCGGCGGTGGCGGCGGCGATGGCCGGAAAGCCCAGCCCCATGCCCGTCGAGCGGCTGTCCACGACCTCCACCCGGCCGTCCAGGTCGGCGGCGGCCAGCCGGGCGGCTTCCACGGTGCCGGACAGCTCGGCGGAGAGATGCACCGAGACGATCCCGTCGGCGCCGGCGTCGAGCAGCTGACGGTACGTCCGGGCGAACTGCTCGGGTGCCGGGCGGGAGGTGGTCGCGGTGACCCGGCGGGCGCTCAGTGCCAACGTGGCGTCGGCCGGCTGGGTCTCCACCCCCTCCAGCCCTTCCGCGCCGTTGAGCACGACGGTCAACGGCACGACGGTCAGCCGGTGCGCCTGCACCAGCTCGGGCGGGAGGTAGGCGGTGGAGTCGATGACAACCGCGACGGGCATGCCCGGCACGCTAGCCGATCGAGGCCGCGAACGCCGAGGCGCGAGTGCTCAGACCGCGTCGACGGCGACCGGGGCGGTGATCAGGCCGACGTTGTGCGCCCGCAACTGCCAGCCGCGGACGTCGTCGTGGCGTAGCTCCGTCCAGTGGCAGTTGGCCAGCGAACCGACGGTGCGCAGCACGGCAGTGTCCCAGCCGAGCAGGCGACCGATGCCCTGCCGGGAGCCGCCACCGTGCGTGGCGATCACCACGGTGCCGCCCGGAGCCGCGTCGGCTGCCTCCTGCAAGGCGGCACCGACCCGCTCGCCGAGGTCGTGCAGGGGCTCCAGATCCGCGCCCGGGTCGGGGTCGCCGGCCCGCCAGCGCGCGTACTCCTCGGGGAAGCGCTCGGCGGCCTCGGTGAGGTGCAGACCCTGCCACTGGCCGAAGTGCCGCTCGCGCAGCCTCGCGTCCGTGCGTACCGGCAGCCCGGTCAGCGCGGCGAGCGTGGCGGCGGTCTCCGCGGCGCGGCTCAGGTCGCTGGCCACGATGGCGTCGGGCCGCAGCGCCGCGAGCAGCGGGGCGGCGGCGCGGGCCTGGTCGTGGCCGAGCTCGTTGAGGGGTACGTCGAGCTGCCCCTGGACTCGGTTGGCGGCGTTCCAGTCGGTGTTGCCGTGCCGCCAGACGATCAGTCGGGTCATTCGGCGGCGGCGGACCCACTGGCGTCGGCCTCGACCAGGTCGCGATCGACGAACGGGATGGTGGGGCAGTCCTTCCAGAGGCGGTCGAGCCCGTAGAACTCGCGCTCCTCGGTGTGCTGGACGTGCACCACGATGTCGACGTAGTCGAGCAGCACCCAGCGGCCACCACGCTCGCCCTCGCGCCGCACCGGCTTCGCCTTCTCCGGCAGCTCCAGCAGGCTCTCCTCGATGGCGTCGACGATGGCCAGCACCTGACGCTCGTTGGGGGCAGCGGCGAGCACGAACGCGTCGGTGATGGCGAGCTGGTCGCCGACGTCGATGATCGTGATGTCCTGCGCCTTCTTGTCGGCGGCGGCCTGGGCGGCCGCGATAGCCAGCTCGTGAGCGCGTTCGGAAACTGTCACCATTCTCCTTCGATCAAGCGTGCGATCCTCCAAGCGTCTCATACCCGGCGGCGCCCCGATCAGCCAGTTCTGGTCGGTTAGGTGCATGAACATGGGCATAACGGGTGCGCTCAGCGCTGATAGAGGCTCCGCTTGGCGATGTACTGCACCACACCGTCGGGCACCAGGTACCAGACCGGCTCACCTCGGGCGACCCGGGCGCGGCAGTCGGTCGACGAGATGGACATCGCGGGCACCTGGATCAGGCTGACCGTGTCCGCCGGGAGGTGCTTGTCGCTCAGCGGGAAGCCGGGCCGGGTCACCCCGATGAAGTGGGCCAGCTCGAAGATCTCGTCCAGGTCTTTCCAGGACAGGATGCGTTGCAGGGCGTCCGCGCCGGTAATGAAGAAGAGTTGCACCTTCGGGCCGTACTCGGCCTGAAGGTCACGCAGCGTGTCGACCGTGTAGGTCGGCCCACTGCGGTCGATGTCGACCCGGCTGACCTGGAAGCGAGGGTTGGAGGCGGTGGCGATGACCGTCATCAGGTACCGGTCCTCGGCCGGGCTGACCGGCTCGTCGGCCTTCTGCCAGGGCTGCCCGGTGGGAACGAAGACCACCTCGTCCAGGCCGAACCGGTCCGCCACCTCGCTGGCCGCGACGAGGTGCCCGTGGTGGATCGGGTCGAAGGTGCCGCCCATGATCCCGATCCGCCGGATATCTTCCTCCACCCAATGATCGTAGGCCGAGCGTCCTGGCCGACCGTCCCGGCCCGGCACCGCGTACGTCATCCGTCTCCGGACCGCGCCTCAGCAAGAAGGGGTCGCGGCACTTGACCCGTCGGCGTATATTCGCTGACGAGTAACCGTCAACGAGGGAAGGGTTCGTCGTGCCGAAGCGACGCAAGGTCGGCAACCTGCTGGCGCTGGCCGTGCTGTCCGCCCTGGTCCAGCGGCCGATGCACCCGTACGAGATCGCCACCGCACTGCGCGCCTGGGGCAAGGACCAGGACATGGAGTTCAAGTGGGGGTCCTTCTACACGGTGATCGGCAACCTGGACAAACACCACCTGATCGAGGCGGTGGAGAGCGTGCGCGAGGGCCGACGTCCGGAACGCACCGTCTATCGGATCACCGACGCGGGGCGTGCTGAGCTGGTCGACTGGGCCCGCGAACTGGTCTCCACCCCGATGGCGGAGCATCCCCGTTTCCGGGCCGGGTTGTCCGTGCTCGCCGCGCTGCATCCCGACGAGGCCACCGACCTGCTGCGGCAACGGCTCGGCCTGCTGGAGGACGCGATCCGCCAGGACCGCGAGACGCTCGACGCGCACCTGCGGGAGATCCCGCGGCTGTTCCTGGTGGAGTCGGAGTACGACCTCGCCATGCGGGACGCAGAGGCCGCCTGGCTGCGGGCACTGCTCACCGAGCTGACCTCGGGGCGATACCCCGGGTTGGACAGCTGGCGGGCCTTCCACGAGACCGGCGAGATGCCCGCCGAGCTGACCGAGTTGGCCGAGAGAACCAGCACCCCGAAGGCCAGCCCCGACAACCCGACCACCAGCAGCCGGAGCACCGACACCACCGGCTGAAAGAACGGCCCCGGCGAGGTGCGCCAACACCTCACCGGGGCCCTGACCCCGAACCGACGCCTGGGAAGGCACCCGGCCCGAAGCGGCAACCACGAGGATAACCGGGCTCCCTCCCAGGTCCGCGCGCCCGCGCACCGACCACACCAGGTCCGCGCGCGGCAACGACCACACCCCGGGAGGGACCATGACCACGGTACGAACCGCGATCGTCATCGGCGGTGGCATCGCCGGGCCGGTGACAGCGCTCGCGCTGCGCCGCGCCGGCATCACCGCAACCGTCTACGAGGCGTACCCGACCACAGCCAGCGGCGTCGGCGGCACCCTCGCTCTCGCGCCCAACGGCGTGGCAGCCCTGCGGACGGTCGGCGCGCACGAGGCGGTGACGGCGATCGCCACCCCCATCCACCGCAGCGCTCTGGCCGTCAGCCGCCGCCGCATCGACATGCCCACGCTGACCGGGGTGCCGCCGCTGCGTGTGGTGCATCGGGCCGAGCTGTACCAGGTACTGCACGACCAGGCATTCGCAGAGGGTGTGCCGTTCGCGTACGGGAAGCGGCTGGTCGACGCCGAGCAGACCGGCGACGGCGTCATCGCACGCTTCGAGGACGGCAGCACCGCGACCGCCGACATCCTCGTCGGCGCGGACGGGATCCGCTCGACGGTCAGGGGTCTCATCGACCCGGCCGCGCCCGGCCCTCGGTTCACCGGGCTGCTCGGCTTCGAGGCGGTCGCCCGGCACGAGGTGGACGCCGAGCCGGGCACGATGACGTTCGCGTTCGGGCGACGCGGCTACTACCTGTACTGGCCGGAGCCCGGCGGCGGCACCCGGTGGGGGGCCAACCTGCCGCAGCAGCGGCCGATGAGCCTCGTCGAGGCCCGGGCGGTGCCGACCGAGCAGTGGCTGGACACGCTTCGCGCCAGCTACGGCGACGACGACCCGGGCCGCGAGCTGGTCGCGACCAGCAACGCCGATGACCTCCAGGTGGTCGGGTCGTTGCAGATCATGCCGCCCGTGCCGCACTGGTACCGGGACCGGATGGTGCTGGTCGGCGACGCGGCACACGCGCCGTCGAACAGTTCGGGGCAGGGCGCGTCGCTGGCCATCGAGAGCGCGGTGCAACTCGCCCGCTGCCTGCGCGACCTGCCGGACGTCCAATCGGCGTTCGCCGCGTACGTGCGGCTGCGCCGTACCCGGGTGGAGAAGGTCGCGGCCCGCGCGGCCCGGATCAACCATGCGAAGGCCCCCGGTGCGGTCGCGCGGACGCTGATGCCGTTGCTGATGCCGCTGATGGTGCGCACGGTGCTGGACCCGGAGAAGACCATCGCCGACGAGCAGCGCTACGTCATCGACTGGGACGCTCCGGTCACCCCGCGCCCACCGTTCAACGCAGGGCGGGCTCCGCGGTGACCGGAG
>NZ_JBEXHP010000104.1:0-19553 GCF_040607895.1 Micromonospora sp. NPDC005220 | reverse complement strand
GCCGGTGGGCGTGGGGGAGACCGAGGCGGAGGCACCGGCGGTCGGGTTGTCCACCCGCCGCCCGGCTGCTGACCGCCGCCCGGTACGCCTGGGCCGGGGGGCAACCCGACGCGGCCCGGTTGCTGCTCGACCGCCTCCGCGCGGTCTGCACCGACCCGGGCGTCCGGGGCCGCGCCGATTTGCTCCGCGGTGAGCTGGAGTTGCGCTGCGGCACCGCGTCGAGTGCGTCGGCCATGTTGCTGGCCTCGGCCGCGGCGGTGGACGACACCGACCGCGCGCTGGCGTTGACCGGGCTGGTGCGGGCCGGCGAGGCGGTCTGCTTCGCCGGCGACCAGTACCGGTACGCGGAGGTCGGCCGACGGGCACTGGCGTTGCGTCGTCCGGACGACCCGCCGGCCCTGGAGGTCATGGGCTGTCTGCTCGCCGGGGTGGCGGCGACCCTGCGGGGCGACCACGAGCGGGCCGGGCCCGCGCTGCGCCGCGCCATGGTGCTGGGCGGCCGGCTGACCGGTCAGGCGTTGACCCCCACCGCGCTCAGCTGCGCCGCGACAGCCGGCCTGCTGGTGGCCGTGGACGGCGCCGCCCACCGGCTCGCCGAACGCGCTGTCGAGTTGGCCCGGGAACGGGGCGAGCTGTCCATGCTGTCGCGGGCGTTGGAGCTGCGGGCGGTCGCCGAGTACTGGCTGGGTCGACACGAGGCGGCGGCGGAGACCTCCCGCGACGGGCTGCGCGTCGCCCGTGCCACCGGCCAGGTCAACTGCGCCAACGTCCATCTGGGCATGCTCGCCGTCCTCGCCGCGATCCGGGCCGACCGGGACACCAGCCTGCGGCGGGTCCGCGAGATCGGCGAGTCGCCGACGCCGGGCAGCCGCCCGCACGCGCTCGCCGCGTGGGCCCTGGCGGTGCTCGACCTGGTCGACGGCCGGCACGCCGAGGCAGCGGACCGGCTGGCGTCGCTGGCCCGGCTCGGCACCGGTCGGGGGCAGGTCCTCGTGCAGGTGATGGCCACCCCGTACCTGGTGGAGGCGGCGGCGCACCTGACGCACCGGCCGGCGGCGACGGCCGCGCTCGCCGTGTTCGACAGGTGGGCCAGCAGTACCGCGAGCCCGCTGCGCCGGGCCCTGTCCGCGCGGTGCCACGCGCTGCTGGCAACCCGGGGCGGCGCCGAGGCGGAACGGCACTTCCAGGCGGCGCTGCGCCTGCACCCGACCGAGGCCGGCACGTTCGAGCGGGCCCGCACCGAACTGCTCTTCGGGCAGGAGTTGCGCCGCAGTCGTCGCCCTCGCGACGCGCGGACGCACCTGCACCAGGCCCGCGAGGTGTTCAGCCTGCTCGGGGTGGAGCGCTGGGCCGAGCAGGCCACCACGGAGCTGCGGGCGGCCGGGGAGTCGATCGGTCCGCCGGACCTGCCCGCGGCGCGGTTGCTGACCGGCCAGCAGCTGCGGATCGCCGAACTGGTCGCCGAGGGCGCCACCAACCGGGAGATCGCCGCCCGGATGTTTCTTTCCACCCGTACGGTCGACCACCACCTGCGCAACGTGTTCCACCGGCTGGGCATCCGGTCGCGTACCGAGCTGGCCCGCGCGTTCACCGCCGAGCGGCACGTCGGTCTGGCCTCCGACCGATGATCGTCCGGTCTGGACGCATTAAACTATCACCGCTAGTTTGAGCGTCATGGACCTCACCCTCTCCGCCGAGCAGGCGGCGGTCCGCCAGCTGGCCGCCGAGTTCGCCGACCGCGAGCTGCTGCCGCACGCGGCCGCCTGGGATCGCCGCGAATCGGTCGACCCCGCCATCGTCGGCATGCTCGGTGACCTGGGCTTCCTGGGGCTGACCATCGACGAGGCCGACGGCGGTTCCGGCGGTGACCACCTCGCGTACTGCCTGGTCCTGGAAGAGCTGGGCCGGGGCGACTCGGCGGTACGTGGCATCGTCTCGGTCTCCCTCGGCCTGGTCGCGAAGTCGATCGCCGCGTACGGCAGCGCGGAACAGCGGGCCGAGTGGCTGCCGAAGCTCTGCGCGGGCAGCGCGCTCGGCTGCTTCGCCCTCACCGAGCCGGACAGCGGGTCGGACGCGGCCGCCCTGCGTACCCGGGCGGTCCGCGACGGCACCGACTGGCTGCTCACCGGCACGAAGACGTTCATCACCAACGGCACCACAGCGGACGTCGCGCTGGTCTTCGCCCGCACCGGCGGCCCCGGGCACCGGGGGATCAGCGCGTTCCTGGTGCCCACCGACAGCCCCGGGCTGACCCGGCGGGAGATCCACGGCAAGCTCGGGCTGCGCGGTCAGGCCACCGGCGAGCTGGGCTTCGACGAGGTACGGGTGCCGGACACGGCCCGCCTCGGCGTCGAGGGCGGCGGGTTCCGGCTGGCCCTGGCCACCCTCGCCAAGGGTCGGATGTCGGTGGCCGCCGGGTGTGTCGGCATCGCCCAGGGCTGCCTCGACGCGGCGGTCGGTTACGCCGGGCAGCGGACCCAGTTCGGCAAGCCGATCGCCGGGCACCAACTCGTCCAACAACTGCTCGCCGCCATCGCGGTGGACACCGCCGCCGCCCGGCTGCTGGTGTGGCAGGTGGCCGACCTGATCGACCGCGACCAGCCGTTCGCCACCGAGGCGTCGATGGCCAAGCTCTTCGCCAGTGAGGCCGCCGTCCGCGCGGCCAACAACGCGGTCCAGGTGTTCGGCGGGTACGGCTACATCGACGAGTACCCGGTCGGCAAGTACCTGCGCGACGCCCGGGTGGCCACGCTCTACGAGGGCACCAGTCAGATCCAGCAACTCCTCATCGGACGCGCGCTCACCGGCGTCAACGCCTTCTAGCTGTAGGGAGATCCGGCATGAGAGTCTTCACCTCGTTCGAGGAACTGGCCGCCGCGACCGGCGAGAGCCTCGGGCCCGGTCCGTGGCAGCGCGTCGAGCAGGGCCGCGTCGACCTCTTCGCCGACGCCACCGACGACCACCAGTGGATCCATGTCGACCCGGTCCGCGCCGCGGCGGGGCCGTTCGGCGGGACGATCGCGCACGGGTACCTCACCCTGTCGCTGTTGCCGGCGTTGGCCGGCGGGCTCTACCGGGTGGAGGGGGTGGCGATGGGCGTCAACTACGGGCTGAACCGGGTGCGGTTCCCCGCGCCGCTGCGGGTCGGCGCCGCCGTACGCGCCACCGCCACCATCGCCGACGTGTCGCCGGTGAGCGGCGGCGTCCAGCTGGTCGTGACCGTCACCGTGGAGAGCGACAGCGGCGGCAAGCCGGTCTGCGTGGCCGAGACGGTGAGCCGGCTCTACCGCGCCGTGGAGCAGTGACCCACCCAGTTCGGCGAGGTGCCGCGACGCGGCGTCTCCGGTCGACGGGCCGATGCGGGATGCGGTGCCGGGCCACTGTTGCCCGGCACCGCACCGGGTGGGGTCAGGCGACCGCGCAGGCGGTGCCGTTGAGGGTGAACGCGGACGGTCGGCCGGTGCTCCCCGTGTGGGTTGCCTGGAAGCCGATGTCGACCGAGGTGTTCGGCGCGATCGTCGCGTTGTAGGAGACGTTGCGGGCGGTCACCGCTCCGCTGGACGGGGAGTAGCTGGCGTTCCAACCGCTGGTGATGGTCTGCCCACCGGGCAGCGTGAACGCCAGGGCCCAACCGTTGACCGGTGTGCTGCTGGTGTTGGTCACCGAGACCGACGCGGTGAGACCGGTGTTCCAGGCGTTGACCGTGTACGTGACGCGGCAGCCACCGGCCGGCGGGGGAGTGGTCGGCGGGGGAGTGGTGGGCGGCGGCGTGGTGGGCGGGGGCGTGGTCGGAGGCGTGTCGCCCCCGATGCTGCCGGGCACGGTACGGAGAGCGTCGTACCAGGCGTCGGCCATCTTGCGGTAGCCCGTGGCGTTCGGGTGCACCCCGTCGGCCAGGTCGCTCAGCGTCAGGGCACGGTACATGTCGACCAGGTGTACGCGCTTCCCGGCGGCGGCCCGGCTCTGCACGATCCCGGGGATCGCGGCGTTGTAGCCCCGGACCTGAGTGTCCGCGCCGGACTTGGGGATGATCGTCGCGACGAACACGTCCGCGTTCGGGGCGGTGTTGGTGATCCGGTCGACGAGCGTGGCCAGTCGGGACGGGGCCCCGGACGTGTCGCCGTACATGTCGTTGGTGCCGATGTGCAGCAGCACGGTCCGCGGGTTGGTGGCCCGCAACCAGTTGACGACGTTGGCGTCGATCTGGGCGATCGTCCAGCCGGAGTGGCCCTGGTGGTCGTGGTCGCCGAGGCTGGCCGGCCCGTTGAACTGGGAGCCGACGAAGTCGATCCGGTAACCACCGGAGGTGAACCGTTGCCACAACTCGATCCGGTAACCGCCGGGAACGTTGAATCCGTCGGTGATCGAGTCGCCGAGCGGCATCACGCGTACGCCACCGTTGGACTCCGCGTTGGCGGGAGTGGTCGCGATCGGTACGGCGGCGACCAGGGCGGCGACGGCGGCCAGCGCCGTCCACCACCGGCTGACCCGCCGGGGCCTCGACGTCGGTGCGCTGCCGGTCGGTGCGAGAGGGACAGGTGGGACAAGTGTTGGACTGGGCATGGGACTTCCTCTGGTGGTGGGGTGCGTGACGACAGCGGCCACCGACGAGACGGGAGCCGCCATTCGTGCGGTACGGGAAAGTGCCGCTGCGCGGAACGACCAGAGCCCGGATGTCGTCGCTGGCGGTCGTATCGCTGAGCCAAGCGACGTGTGCCCTGCACCTCGCCGGACGCACCATAGCGTGTTATCGCTAACACGAGCAATAGACGAATCACGATCGCTGTCCACCGTCGCGGCGAGCTCCGGGCCCTGCCTGCGGTGCCCGGAGCGAGCCGACAACCGCGTCTGCCCCCCACTCGGCCATGGCCCGCCGTCCGGACCGGCCTCGACGACTGTTGTGGCGACGCTAGGACTTGAATGGTGGTTGAAGTCAAGGTGACTGCTCAACGAGGCGCGGGGGCGGGCTGCAGCACCGCGCCCAGCCAGCGCAGCTGACGCCGGACGTGGACGGCCTCGCCGCCCTCGTGGCCGTTGAACGGGTAGACGTGCATCTCCCGCTCGGGTGGGACCGGTCGCCCGTTCGCGGCACCGTAGTGGTTGTAGGCGGCGAAGGCTGTTCGCGGTGGGCAGACGGTGTCCCGCCGGCCGACCCCGAAGTGCGCCGGCGCCGTCGCCCGGCGCGCGAAGCTCACCCCGTCGACATAGGACAGCGTGCGCCACACCGCCTCCTCGGCCTCCCGGTGCACGGCCAGGTACCGGGCGATCTCGCCGTACGGCGCGAGGTCGGTGAGCGCGACGGCGCGGCGCATGTCGCACAGGAACGGTGCGGTGGTCAGCACCGCGCTGAGATCGTCCACGAGACCGGCCACCGCCAAGGCGATGCCGCCGCCCTGGCTGTTGCCGACCACGCTGACCCGGTCACCCTCGACCCCCGGCAGCGCGCGGGCCGCGTCGACCGCCCGGACCGCGTCGGTGATCAGGCGGCGGTAGTGGTAGTCACGCGGATCGAGGATCCCCCAGGTGACCGGCCACGGCCCGCCGGGCGCGCCGTGCGGGTCGGGAGTGTCCCCGGCGCCGTACTGCCCCGCCTGGCCCCGGTTGTCCATCAGCAGGTGCGCGTACCCGGCCACCGGCCAGGTCAGCCGTTCGTGGGGCAGGCCGCGGCCGCGACCGTAGCCGGCGTACTCGATCACGACCGGCAGCGGCTCCCGGACACCAGCGGGGCGGGTGTACCAGGCGCGGACCGGGTCACCGCCGAAGCCGGCGAACGTGACGTCCCAGGAGTCGAGCAGCCGCAGCTCGGTCGGTTCGGGACGGACGTCGACGAGCACCGGCGCGGCGGCCGCCTCGGCGAGCGTGTCCCGCCAGAACTCGTCGAAGTCGGCCGGCTCGGCGCCCTCTGGTGCGTACCGCTGGAGTTCGTCGAAGGTGAAGGCGGAGTGGGGCACGGGTCCTCGCAGGGGCCGGGGTCAGTGCGGGTTGGGGGGCGCGGTGCTCTCCCGGATGACCAACTCGGTCACCAGGTCGATCCGGCTGGTCGCCGGCTCGTTCCCTCGGGTCAGGTCGAGCAGCATCTGGGTGGCGATGCCGGCCATGTCGCGCAACGGCTGGTTGATCGTGGTGAGGGCCGGGTCGGTCCAGGCGGAGACCGGCAGGTTGTCGTACCCGATCACCGAAAGGTCCTCGGGCACGCGCAGGCCGCACTGACGGGCGGCCCGGAGCACCCCCATCGCCTGGATGTCCGAGCCGGCGAAGATCGCCGTGGGCCGGTCCGGCCGCTGAAGCAGTTGCAGCCCGTGGGCGTGCCCGGCTCCGGCGGAGAAACTGCCGTAGCGGATCAGCTCGCGGTCGACCGCCAGCCCGGCTTCGTCGTGTGCCGACTGGAAGCCGGCGGCGCGGGCGCGGCTGCACAGCACGTCGGGTGGCCCGGAGATGATGGCGATCCGTCGGTGCCCCAGGTCCAGCAGATGCCGAGCGGCCAGCAGGCCGCCGTTCCAGTTGTTCGAGCCGACGGTGGGCACGGAGGCCGAGGTCGCGCTGTCGGTGTCGACGACGACGAACGGTATGCCCTGCCGCCGCAGGTGCTGCTGTTGGGCCTCGGCCAGGTGGGAGAGGACGAACACCACGCCCAGGGGGCGGTCGGCGAGCAACGCCTCCAGCCATCGTGCTGGCGGGCGGTGCGCCCCGTCGAGCTGGGCGATCGACAATCCGATGCCGGCCGCGGAGGTCACCGCCTCGACGCCCCGCAGGATCTCCATCGCCCAACCCGTGTCGAACTCGTGGAACACGAGGTCCACCCGGCCGCTGGCGGTCGCGTGTCGCCGGGCACGGCGCTGGTACTGGTGGCGGTCGAGGCTCGCCTCCACCCGGGCTCTGGTGCCGGGGGCGACATCGCCGCGCCCGTTGAGGACCTTGGACACGGTCGCGACCGAGACGCCGACATCGTTGGCGATGGTCGCGATGGTGGTGGAGGCGGGTAGGTCGAGCGGGCGGTGCTCAGTCATCGCGGCCTCATACAACATCCGAAAGTTTCGGCCGACCTTAACATGATGAGACATTCACGCTAGTCGGTGCCACAACCGGGTTGTCCATACGCGGGTCACCGCGCAGATCATTGGCGACGGAGTGCCGACTGCGAAGTCACCCTGTGCAGGAAACACCGCCTGGTAGTCCGATTGGGACCCTTGACAGGTATCGATGCGGCACTTAGGTTGCCGAAAAGGTTACGCAGGTTTCCGGAAAGTTTCGGATCGTGAGAAACGTCCGCCACGGAGCTGGTTCCACCAGGCCCGGGGATGTGGCCGGAGCTAAGGGGTCAGGGCATGAACAGTCAGTCGCTCGGGGACGGCGACGCCGTGCCGTGGCGTGATCAGCGGCTGTCGCCGACCGAGCGGGCCGAAGCGCTCCTGCCATTGATGTCCCTCGAAGAAAAGATCGCCCAGCTCATCGGGGTCTGGGTCGGTGCCGAGGCCAGCGGCGAGGGCGTCGCACCGCACCAATCGGACATGATCAGCGAGTTGCCGCCGTGGAGCACCGTCATCCAGTACGGCCTGGGCCAGCTCACCCGCCCGTTCGGCACCGCCCCGGTCGACCCGGTGCTGGGCGCCCGGTCGTTGGCGGCCTCGCAGGCGCAGATCGTGGCCGCCAGCCGGTTCGGCATTCCCGCGCAGGTGCACGAGGAGTGCCTCACCGGGTTCGCGGCGTGGCGGGCCACCGTCTACCCGACCCCGCTCAGCTGGGGTGCGTCCTTCGACCCCGACCTGGTTGAGGCGATGGCCGACCGGATCGGACGGTCGATGCGCGCCGCCGGTGTGCACCAGGGTCTCGCCCCGGTCCTGGACGTCACCCGGGATTACCGCTGGGGTCGTACCGAGGAGACGATCGGCGAGGACCCCTACCTGGTCGGGACGACAGGCGCCGCGTACGTGCGGGGCCTGGAGCGGGCCGGTGTGGTGGCCACGCTGAAGCACTTCGCCGGCTACTCCGCCTCCCGCGGCGGACGCAACCTGGCGCCGGTGCCGATGGGCAGCCGCGAGCTGGCCGACGTCATCCTGCCGCCGTTCGAGATGGCGCTACGCCTCGGCGGCGCCCGCTCGGTGATGAACTCGTACGCCGAGATCGACGGCCTACCCGTCGCGGCCGACCGTGGGCTGCTGACCGGGCTGCTGCGCGACGAGTGGGGCTTCACCGGGACGGTGGTGGCCGACTACTTCGCCGTACGGTTCCTGCAGACCCTGCACGGAGTCGCCGGGGATGCCGCCGACGCGGCCCGGCTCGCCCTGCGCGCCGGGATCGACGTCGAGCTGCCCACAGTGGACGCCTTCGGTGAACCGCTGGTGGAGGCGGTGCGCCGCGGCGAGGTCGACGAGGCGCTGGTCGACTGTGCGCTGCGTCGGGTGCTGATCCAGAAGATCGAGCTCGGTCTGCTCGACGAGGGCTGGCAGGCGCTGCCCGACGACGTGGCGTCGCTGCGCCTCGACGACGAGGCCAGCCAGGACATCGCCGTGCGACTGGCCCGCGAGTCAGTCGTCCTGCTGCGTAACACAGGTGTCCTCCCGCTGCGCGCGGCCACCCGGGTGGCAGTGGTCGGCCCGCTCGCCGACGACCCGATGGCCATGCTCGGCTGCTACTCGTTCCCCAACCACGTGGGCGTCCACCACGGCGACTTCGGGCTCGGGCTGGACATCCCCACCCTGCGCGACGAACTGGCCCGACGCGTCCCGATGCTCACCCACGAGTCCGGGTGCGCCATCACCGGCGACGACACCTCCGGTATCCCGGCCGCGGTCGGCGCGGCCACCACCGCGGACGTGTGCGTGCTGGCCGTCGGCGACCGGGCGGGAATGTTCGGCCGGGGCACCTCCGGTGAGGGCTGCGACGCCGTCGACCTGCGACTGCCCGGCGTACAGGCCGACCTCGTCCGCGCTGTCCTCGCCACCGGCACGCCGGTCGTCCTGGTGTTGATGGCCGGCCGCCCCTACGCGCTCGGCCCGGAGTTCGACGGCGTGGCCGCCGTGGTGCAGGCGTTCTTCCTCGGTCAGCTCGGTGGGCAGGCGCTCGCCGAGGTGCTCACCGGCGCGGTGAACCCCTCCGGGCGGTTGCCGGTCAGTGTTCCCCGCGACGCCGGCGGAATGCCGAGCACCTACCTCGCGCCACCGCTCGGCCAGCGCAACAAGGTCTCCTCGATCGACCCGACCCCGGCGTACCCGTTCGGCCACGGGCTGAGCTACACCACCTTCGAGTGGTCCGACGCGACGGTGGTCGAGCCGGCGGACGGGACCCGCGACGAACCGGCGACCTGGCCGGTCGACGGCGAGGTGCGGGTGCGGATCACCGTCACCAACACCGGTGGGCGGTCCGGCACCGAGGTCGTGCAGCTCTACCTGCACGACCCGGTCGCACAGACGACCCGTCCGGTGGTCCGGCTGATCGGCTACACCCGACTGCCGTTGGCGCCCGGCGAGGTGGCGCACGTGACGTTCGGCGTACCGGCCGACGTGGCGTCGTTCACCGGTCTGGCCGGCCGGCGGATCGTCGAGCCCGGCGACGTCGAGCTGCGCTTCGGCCGATCCAGCGGCGACGTGGCGGCGGCCCTGCCGCTGCGACTGGTCGGCGTCGAGCGCCAGGTCGGCTACGAGCGGGAACTGCTCACCTCGGTGCGGGTCGAGCCCCTCGTGGCTGTTCCACAGTCGGCATAGGAGGCCGAGGATGACATCCACCCTGCGGCCACCGCCGCCGGCGCCGCCGCGTTCTCCCACGGCGGCACAGAGCCCTGCCCCGCGCTCGCCCCGCCGCGGTCGCAGTTGGCGGCAGGCGCTGCGCCGGGACTGGCAGCTCTACTCCCTCGCCATCCTGCCGCTGCTGTTCTTCCTGGTCTTCCGGTACCTGCCGATGATCGGCAACATCATCGCCTTCCGCCGGTTCAAGCCGGGCGGCAGCATCTTCGGTGAGTACTGGGTCGGGCTGCGCTACTTCCGGATGTTCCTCACCGACCCGACGTTCTGGGAGGTGTTCACCAACACCCTGGTGCTCGGAACGCTGACCCTGCTGTTCTGTTTCCCGCTGCCGATCGTGCTGGCGTTGCTGCTCAACGAGGTCCGGGCCCGCCGCTTCAAGCGGTTCGTCCAGTCGGTGTCCTACCTGCCGCACTTTCTGTCGATCGTGATCGTGGCGGCGATGGTCATGCAGCTGACCTCGATCGACGGCACCGCCAACCAACTCGTCCGGCTGGTGGGTGGGGACGCCGTGGCGTTCCTGCAACAACCGGAGTGGTTCCGCACCATCTACGTGTCGTCCGAGGTCTGGCAGACCGTCGGTTGGGGCACGATCCTCTACCTCGCCGCCCTCACCACCATCGACGAGGACCTGTACGAGGCCGCCCGGATCGACGGCGCCAGCCGGCTGCGGCAGATCTGGCACGTCACGTTGCCCGGCATCCGTCCGACGATGGTGACCTTGCTGATCCTCAACATCGGCAGCTTCCTGGCGGTCGGGTTCGAGAAGATCCTGCTGCTCTACAACCCGCTGACCTACCCGACCGCCGACGTGGTCTCCACCTATCTGTTCCGGATGGGCTTCCAGTCGAGCAACTTCAGCTACGCGGCCGCCATCGGCCTCTTCGAGGCGGTGATCGGGCTGATCCTCGTCCTGTCGGCGAACGTCATCTCCCGTCGCACGGTGGGGACGAGCCTGTGGTGACCCTCGGTACGAAGATCGACGCCCCGAAGACGCGCGGGCCGGTGGACAGCCGGGGCTACCGGATCTTCCGAATCGTCAACACGGTCGTCCTGCTCGGCGTCGTGGTCGTGACGCTGTACCCGTTCCTCACCATCGTGGCCCGATCGCTCAGCGAAGAGGCGTACATCATCGCCGGGAAGGTGAGCGGCGTCCCGCGTGGGTTCGACCTGACCGCGTACAAGCTGGTGATGTCCGACTCGATGTTCTGGACGAACTACCGCAACACGGTGGTGTACACGGTGGTCGCGACGCTCATCTCGATCGTGCTGACCACCTGTTACGCGTACGTGCTGTCGAAACCGCAGCTCAAGGGACGCGGCGTGCTCATCGGGGTCGCGCTGTTCACCATGTTCTTCTCCGGTGGTCTGATCCCCAACTACGTGCTGGTCACCAGCCTGGGGATGAAGAACACCATCTGGGCCGTGGTGATCCCGAACGCCATCAGCGTGTTCAACCTGCTGGTGATGAAGGCGTTCTTCGAGAGTCTGCCGAGCGAGCTGGAGGAGGCCGCGGCGGTCGACGGGCTGAACACGTACGGCACCCTGCTGCGGATCGTGCTGCCGCTGTCGAAGGCGATCGTCGCCACGATGGTGCTCTTCTACGCGGTCTCCTTCTGGAACTCGTGGTTCACCGCGTTCCTCTACATCGACCAGCAGGACCTGCTGCCGGTCACCGTGTACCTGCGCAACCTGATCGCGGGTGCCACCAGCGCCGAGTCGGCCGCGGCCGACGCCGACAAGGTCCAGGCCGCGGCCACCCTCCAGGCCGTCACGATCGTGCTCACCACAGTGCCGATCCTGGCGATCTACCCCTTCGTCCAGCGGTACTTCGTCCGCGGCGTGATGCTCGGCGCGGTCAAGGGATGACGCCGGCGCTGCACCGCATCCCCTGTGAATCCCCACCACCACCGAAAGGACGAGCCATGCTCCACAAGACGTGGCGCCGGGTGGCGATAGCCACCGCGGGTCTGCTCGCGCTCTCCCTTGCCACCGCCTGTTCCGAGGACCCCGGTGAGTCGACGGACCTCTCCGAGAACCGGGTCGGCGCGATGGCCAACTACGGCATCGGCGACCAGTTCAAGGCCACCGAGGCGCTCTCCTTCTCCACCCTCTACAACAACCACACGTTCTACCCACTCAAGGAAGACTGGCTGTTCTGGTCGGAGCTCACCAAGCGGACCAATGTCAAGATCGAGCCGGTGGCCGTGCCGCTGAGCGACTACGAGCAGAAGCGCAGCCTGCTGATCGGCGCCGGGGACGCCCCGCTGATCATCCCGAAGACGTACCACCCGCAGGAGAACGCCTTCGTCTCCTCCGGGGCGATCCTCCCGGTGAGCGACTACCTGGACCTGATGCCCAACCTCAAAGACAAGATCGCCAAGTGGAACCTCAAGCCGGAGATCGACAACCTGCGGCAGGCCGACGGCAAGTTCTACCTGCTGCCGGGCTTGCACGAGAAGCCCACCCAGGACTACACGGTGCTGGTGCGCACCGACATCATGGAGGAGCTGAAGCTCGCCGTCCCGAAGACCTGGGACGAGCTGTACACCGTGCTCAAGGCGATGAAGGCGAAGTACCCGAACGTCTACCCGTACTCCGACCTGTTCAGCAAGCCGAACCCGACCGGCGCCCTGCTGAACATCCTCGGCTCGGCCCACGGCACCCAGGCCGGCTGGGACTACCAGCACGCCACCTGGGACCCGACGGCGAAGAAGTTCACCTACACCGGCGCCTCCGAGCAGTACAAGCAGATGGTCACCTACCTGCACAAGCTCGTCGCCGAGGGCCTGCTCGACCCGGAGAGCTTCACCCAGACCGACGACCAGGCCCGCCAGAAGCTCGCCAACGGCAAGTCCTTCGTGGTCACCGGCAACGCGCAGACCCTGGTCAACAACCACCGGCCCGACCTGGCCAAGACCCTGCCGAACGCGAAGATGGCCAAGATCCCGCTGCCGATCGGCCCGGCCGGTGAGATCAACCCGTTCCCCCGGCTGGAGAACGGGATCATGATCTCCACGAAGGCCCGGGAGAGCAAGAACTTCGTGGCCATGATGCAGTTCATCGACTGGCTCTGGTATTCCGACGCGGGCCTGGAGTTCGCCCGCTGGGGCGTCGAGGGCACCACCTTCACCAAGGACGCGTCCGGCAAGCGCACGCTCAACCCCGGCGTCGACTTCCTCGGGCTCAACCCGAAGGCCCCGAAGCACCTGCAGAAGGACTTCGGCTTCCAGAACGGCGTCTTCGCCTACGGCGGCAGCCCCGACCTGGTCCGCGGCTTCTTCTCACCGGAGGAGCTGGAGTTCCAGAAGGTGATGGACGCGCGCAAGCCGCGGGAGGTGCCCCCGCCCGCCCCGTTGACCGACGAGGAGCGCGAGCAGGTGTCGCTCTGGGAGACCCCGCTGAAGGACTTCGTCACCCAGAACACGCTGAAGTTCGCCCTGGGCCAGCGCCCGCTCAGCGAGTGGGACGCGTACGTGGCCGAGCTGAAGGCCAAGAACTCCGACCAGTACATCGACCTGGTCAACAAGGCGTACGAGCGGTTCCAGAAGAACAACGGCTGATCACCGGGAGTCCGGTCGGGCGGCCTGTCGCGGCCCGACCGGACCTCCGGCGACCACCGGCCGGACGACCAGAGGGAGCGATCGTGAGTGGCGCGGTCCAGACCCGGCGACAGTTCGGCGACGGCCCCCTGTCGCGGATCACCTCGCGGGTCTACATCCTGCTCGTGGTCGAGCTGCTCCTGCTGCTCACCACGCTGCCCACCCTGCTCCCGCTGCTGTTGCTGGGCCGCGACCCCAGCAACCTGCCACTGGCCGTGCTCTTCCTGGTACCGGTCGGCCCGGCGATCTCCGCCGCCCTGTACGCCCTGCGCCAGCAGCGAACCGACCTGACCGACCTGCGCCCGGCCGCCCTGTTCTGGCGTGGCTACCGGGCGAACGCGATCGGCGTGCTGCGCATCTGGGTGCCGACGCTGCTGTGGTTGGCAGTGCTCGCCGTGAACCTTGCCTACCGGGGTGCGGTCGGCCTGGCGAGCGGGTGGACGGTACCGCTGGTGCTGATCGCGGTGGCGGTGACACTCTGCGCGGCCAACGCCGTGGTGATCACCTCGCTGTTCGACTTCCGCACCCGGGACGTGCTCCGACTGTCAGTGCACTTCCTCGTGCGTACCCCGGCCGTCACCGTCGGCAACGCCCTGCTGCTGGCCGCGGCGGCCGGGATCACCGCGGTCTTCTCCGAGGCGGTGCTGATGCTGCTCGCGTCGATCGCGGTGCTGGCGTTCCTGCGCGTCAGCGACCCGATGATCCACCTGATCCGGAAGGAGTTCACCCGATGAGCCTGCCCCTCAGCGCCACCGTGCGTGCCGAGCCGGTCGAGGTGACCGCCCGCGCCAACGGCGTCGACCTGCTCACTGGCGGCCGTACGGCGGCCGGCGCGGCCCTGCGGCTGCCGCCGTACGGGGTTGTCGTGCTGAAGGAGGACCGGTGAACGCCGAAGAGTCGGTGGACTTGGAGCAGCTGATGTTCGTCGAGGAGCCGATGGATGGTGACGAGCCGCGTGTCCACCCGGCCTGGCTGCCCCCGGAGGCGTTCCGGTCGCTCGGCGCGCGCCGCATCCTCCTGCACGGCGAGGGGATGCTCGTCGACACCGTCCTCAACGAGGTCTCGCGTGCCTGCGCGCGGTACGGCGGGCGGGTGTGGCATTCCCCCTCCTGGGACGTCGACGTCGACCTGGTGTTCGCTCTGCGCGACGCGGTCGAGCTACCCAATCCGACGGTGGAGGCGGCGCGGGCCGCCGGAGAGGCGGCGCTGGCCGACTTGGGCGACGGCGGGACGCTCGGCGACGAGGGTTTCGTGTTGGCCCGGGCCGGCGACGTGACGGCGGTGGTGGCCGACGCCCCCGCCGGACTGCTGTACGGGCTCTTTCACGTGGTCCGGCTCTGCGCGGCGGCCTTCGACCCGGCCCGCCCTGCGGAGCGGCACCGGCCGGCGCTGCGCCGACGGATGCTGAACCACTGGGACAACGTGGCCGTGCACCCGGTGATGGGCCAGGTCGAACGGGGGTACGCGGGCGGCTCGATCTTCTGGCAGGACGGCCGTCCGCGCGGCGACCTGGCCCGGGTACGGGAGTATGGGCGGCTGCTGGCCTCCTGCGGGGTCAACGCGATCTCGGTGAACAACGTCAACGTGGCCCGTACGGAGGCGCTGCTGCTCACCGAACGGCTCGGCGACGTGGCCGAGATCGCGGACGTGCTGCGCCCGTACGGCATCCGGGTGCACCTGTCGGTCAGCTTCGCCGCACCGGTGGTCCTCGCTGGGCTGCCCACCGCCGACCCGCTGGACGAGACGGTGCGGGTCTGGTGGGCCGCGACCACCCGGCGGGTGTACGACCGGATCCCGGACTTCGGCGGTTATGTGGTGAAGGCCGACTCGGAGGGGCAACCCGGCCCGTTCACGTACGGCCGTGACCACGCCGACGGGGCGAACCTCCTCGCCGAGGCGCTCGCCCCGCACGGGGGAGTGGTGCACTGGCGGGCGTTCGTCTACAACCACCACCAGGACTGGCGGGACCGGTCCACCGACCGGGCCCGGGCCGCGTACGACCACTTCGCCCCGCTCGACGGGCGGTTCCGCACCAACGTGGTCGTCCAGGTGAAGTTCGGCCCGGTGGACTTCCAGACCCGCGAGCCGGTCTCACCGGTGCTCGCCGCGATGCCGGCGACCCGGGTGGCGGTGGAGTTGCAGGTGACCCAGGAGTACACGGGTCAACAGCGGCACGTCTGCCACCTCGGCCCGTGGTGGAGTGAGGTGCTGCGCTTCGCCCCCTGGGGGCCGGGCGGACGGACGATCGCCGACGTGGTCACCGGAGAGTCGGCAGCGGGCGGCGGGATGGTCGCCGTCGCCAACGTCGGCGACGACCTCTTCTGGACCGGGCATCCGTTGGCGCAGGCGAACCTGTACACGTGCGGCCGGCTGGCCTGGGATCCTCGGCGGGACCCGACGGCGATCCTCGACGAGTGGATCACGCTGACCTTCCCGCCGTCGGCGACCGCCGACGCGGACCTGGTACGGCGGACCCTGCACGAGATCATGGACGACTCGTGGCGCACCTATGAGCGCTACACGGCCCCGCTGGGCGTCGGCTTCATGGTCAACCCCGGCGACCACTACGGCCCCGGCGTCGACGGGTACGAGTACACGCGGTGGGGCACCTACCACTTCGCCGACCGCGACGGTGTGGGCGTGGACCGCAGCCGCGCGTCGGGCACCGGCTTCACCGGCCAGTACCCGCCGTACTGGGCGGAGGTGTACGAGTCGCCCGAGACCTGCCCGGACGAGCTGCTGCTCTTCTTCCACCACGTGCCGTACGGGCATGTGCTGCACAGCGGCTCGACAGTCATCCAGCACATCTACGACACCCACTTCGCGGGCGTCGAGCAGGTGACGGCGATGCGACGACGGTGGCAGACGTTGCACGGCATGATCGACCCGAGCGTGTACGAGCGGGTCGCCGAACGCCTCGACGAGCAGGTGCGGTGCGCCACCGAGTGGCGCGACCAGATCAACACGTACTTCTTCCGCAAGTCCGGGGTGCCGGACGAGCGAGGGCGGGAGATCTACTGAGGGCGGTGAGGTGCGGCCCAGTCACCCGGTCGGGCCGCCCTGGCAGGTTCCGGAAAACGTCCCGATAATTCCTCGCGACCTGTCGCCGCTGACAGTGCCCGCCGAAGCCGATTGCCGCGCAGGTGGCCGCCGAAACCGTGGCACCGAAAGGTTTCCGGAAGTCTTGACAATCGAATGTTCTCGATCGAAGCTGGCATGGTCACGCGAGCCGCGGTCAAGGTCGGGCGAAGGGCAGTCCTCGACTTAAGTCCCCTTCCACGCGCCTTTTTCCCAAGGGATCGCGACCATGACACTGAAGACAAGGACGCTTGGCGTCGTCATGGCGGCCGTGACGCTGGCCGCCGCCGCGTTGACGTTCGCCACCCCCGCGTCGGCGGCGACGCTCACGCAGGTGACGAACTTCGGCACCAACCCCACCAACCTGCAGATGCACCTGTACGTCCCGGACCGGGTGGCGACCCGACCGGCCGTCCTGCTGGCGATGCACTACTGCACCGGCACGGGCCCCGCGTTCCACTCCGGCACCCAGTACGCGTCCCTCGCGGACCGGTACGGGTTCATTGTGATCTACCCGTCGGCCACCCGCAGCAGCAAGTGCTGGGACGTCTACTCGCCGCAGGCGTTGCGCCGTGGCGGCGGCAGCGACCCGGTCGGGCTGATGTCCATGGTCGACTACGTGAAGCAGCGCTACTCCGCCGACCCCGCGCGGATCTTCGCCACCGGCACCTCGTCCGGGGCGATGATGACCAACGTCATGCTGGGTGACTACCCGGACGTGTTCGCGGCGGGCGCCTCGTTCGCCGGGGTGCCGTTCGCCTGTTTCGCCACCGGCGGCACCTCGGAGTGGAACAGCCAGTGCGCGAACGGGCAGCTCATCCGGACCGCGCAGCAGTGGGGTGACCTGGTCCGGGAGGCGTACCCCGGCTACACCGGCCAGCGGCCCCGAATGCAGATCTGGCACGGCACCAACGATGACACGCTGCGCTACCCGAACTTCGGTGAGCAGGTCAAGCAGTGGACCAACGTGCACGGGCTGAGTCAGACCCCGACGTACACCGACTCCCCGCAGTCCGGCTACACCCGCACCCGGTACGGCAGCAGCGGCCCGATGGCGCCGGTCGAGGCGATCAGTATGCAGGGTGTCACGCACAACCTGCCGGTCGACGCCGCGCAGGTGATCCGCTTCTTCGGGCTGGACGGCACCGCGCCGCCGACGACTCCGCCGCCGACGACTCCGCCGCCGACCACCCCGCCCCCGACGACCCCGCCGCCGACCACCCCGCCCCCGACGACCCCGCCCCCGACCGGGAGCGCCTGCCGGGTCGGCTACACGGTCAATGCCTGGAACACCGGTCTCACCGCGAGCGTGGTCATCACCAACACCGGTGCCACCGCCGTGAACGGCTGGGCGCTGACCTTCACGCTGCCCACCGGGCAGCGCATCACCAGCGGCTGGAACGCCCAGTACGCCCCGACGAGCGGTGCGGTGACCGCCCGCAACGTCTCCTACAACGCCACCATCGCCCCGAACGCGTCGGTCGAGATCGGCTTCCAGGCCACCCACGAGGGCGGCACCGGCAAGCCCTCGTCGTTCGCCCTCAACGGTGCCGCCTGTTCGGTGTCCTGATTTCCCTTCCCACCCCACCACCTCAGAAGGAGTCGCACGATGAGAAACGCGAGATGGAAGGCGGCATCGAGAGCCGCCATCGCGGTGACCGGCGCGGGCGCCCTCGTCGCCGGTATGGCGCTGTTCCTGACGACGCCGGCCGCCGCCGGGACGACGCTCGGCGCGTCCGCCGCCGAGAAGGGTCGCTATTTCGGTACGGCGGTGGCGGCGGGCAGGTTGTCCGACAGCGCGTACACCACGATTTTGAACCGTGAGTTCAACTCGGTGACACCCGAGAACGAGATGAAAATCGATGCGACCGAGCCGCAGCAGGGTCGGTTCAGTTACGGCGCGGCGGAGCAGATCGTCAGCCACGCCCGCAGCCGTGGCATGAACGTGCGGGGCCACACCCTGGCGTGGCACTCGCAGCAGCCCGGCTGGATGCAGAGCATGAGTGGTAGTGCGCTGCGGCAGGCGATGCTCAATCACGTGACGCAGGTGGCCACGCACTTCCGGGGTCAGGTCGTGGCGTGGGATGTGGTGAACGAGGCGTTCGCGGACGGTAGTTCGGGTGCGCGTCGTGACTCGAACCTGCAGCGCACTGGCAACGACTGGATCGAGGCGGCGTTCCGGGCGGCGCGTGCGGCAGACCCGGGCGCGAAGCTCTGCTACAACGACTACAACACCGACAACTGGACGCACGCGAAGACCCAGGCCGTGTACAACATGGTGCGCGACTTCAAGTCCCGTGGTGTGCCGATCGACTGTGTGGGGTTCCAGTCGCACTTCAACAACGATTCCCCGTACGTGAGCAACTACCGGACCACGCTGTCGAGCTTCGCGGCGCTCGGTGTGGACGTGCAGATCACCGAGTTGGACATCCAGGGCGCGCCGGCCAACACGTATCGCAGTGTGGTGGAGGACTGCCTGGCCGTGGCCCGGTGCAACGGGATCACGGTGTGGGGTATCCGCGACAGTGATTCGTGGCGGTCGTCGCAGACCCCGTTGTTGTTCAACAGCAACGGCTCGAAGAAGGCGGCGTACGACGCGGTGCTCGCCGCGTTGAACAACGGGACCACGCCCACCGACCCGCCGACCACCACCCCTCCGCCGACCACCCCGCCGCCCACGACTCCTCCGCCCACCACTCCTCCGCCCACCACCCCGCCTCCGGGGCAGGGCGGCTGCACCGCGACGGTGTCGGTGAACCAGTGGACGGGTGGCTTCGTGGCCACGGTGCGGGTGACGGCTGGCTCGTCGGCCCTCAACGGCTGGACGGTGACGATCGCGCTGCCGTCGGGGGCGACGGTCACCAACGCGTGGAGCGCCGACCGCAGCGGTAACACCGGCACGACAACCTGGACGAACGTGTCGTACAACGGCCAGGTCGGCGCAGGACAGTCCACCGAATTCGGCTTCCAGGCCAACGGCACCGCCGGCAGCCTCAGCCCCACCTGCTCAGCCCGCTAAAGCCCCACCGGCCGGTGCGGAGGCCGCCCCGCCCCGCACCGGCCACACCCCACCCCACCCCACCCCCCACCCCGAGCGGGTGATCAAAAAGGTTGGGGCACCAAACCCCCGGGCCGA
>NZ_JBEXHP010000103.1:0-19650 GCF_040607895.1 Micromonospora sp. NPDC005220 | reverse complement strand
GCGCTGGCTCGGCGGCGGGCGCTGGCTCGACGGCGGGCCCCAGCACGACAGGCGGTGCTGGCTCGACGACAGGCCCCGCCGCGACCGGCGCTGGCACGGGGTCGGCGCCGGCTTCGTCCGCGGGTCGTCCGGCCGTTCCCCGTCCGTCCCCACCCCGCTCGGCCGCTGCCCGCTCGGCCGCCGCCCGCTCGGCCAAGTCCCGCCCATCCGCCTCCGCACCGACCGACGCCGCCCCGAAGGACGACCGATGGACCAGCTGATCTCCGGCGCGACGCACGACCCGCACGCGTTGCTCGGCGCGCACCCCGCCGACTCGTCGACGACGATCCGCACCATGCGCCGGGGTGCCGGCGACGTGGTGCTGCTCGTCGGGGACGAGCGGCACCCGATGAAGCGGGTGCACGACGTGGGCGTCTTCGAGGCGCAGGTCGACGGCGTCGTGCTCGACTACCGGGTGGAGGTCGACGGTACCGCGCACGACGACCCGTACCGCTACCCGCCGACCCTCGGCGAGCTGGACCTGCACCTGATCCGCGAAGGCCGGCACGAGCGACTGTGGGAGGCGCTCGGCGCCCGGGTCTTCGACGAGGGCGTGGCGTTCAGCGTCTGGGCGCCCAACGCCCAGGGCGTCCGGGTGGTCGGCGACTTCACCGGCTGGGGCCCCGACGACGGCTGGCCGATGCGGTCCCTCGGCTCCAGCGGGGTGTGGGAGCTGTTCGTCCCCAACGCCCGGGTCGGAGCCCGCTACAAGTACCGGGTGCTCGGCGCCGACGGGCAGTGGCGGGACAAGGCCGACCCCATGGCCGCGTACGCCGAGGTGCCGCCGGCCACCGCCTCGGTGGTGCACCACTCGACGTACCGGTGGAACGACGCGGACTGGCTGGCCCGGCGGGCCGAGCGGCAGCCGCACCAGGAGCCGATGAGCGTGTACGAGGTGCACCTCGGCTCGTGGCGGCCCGGCCTGAGCTACCGCGAGCTGGCCGATCAGCTCACCGCGTACGTCACCGAGCTGGGCTTCACGCATGTGGAGTTCCTGCCGGTGATGGAGCACCCGTTCGGCGGCTCCTGGGGCTACCAGGTGACCGGCTACTACGCGCCGACCTCCCGGTTCGGCGACCCGGACGAGTTCCGCCACCTCGTCGACCGGCTGCACGCCGCAGGCATCGGCGTACTCCTGGACTGGGTGCCCGCGCACTTCCCCAAGGACGAGTGGGCCCTGGCCCGGTTCGACGGCACCCCGCTCTACGAACACCCCGACCCGCGGCGCGGGGAGCACCCCGACTGGGGCACGTACGTCTTCGACTTCGGCCGCAACGAGGTCCGCAACTTCCTGGTCGCCAACGCGCTCTACTGGTGCGACCAGTTCCACGTCGACGGGCTGCGGGTCGACGCGGTCGCCTCGATGCTCTACCTGGACTACTCCCGTGAGCACGGGCAGTGGGCTCCCAACCAGTACGGCGGTCGGGAGAACCTGGAGGCCATCGCGTTCCTCCAGGAGGTGAACGCGACCGTCTACAAGCACCATGCCGGCGTCGTCATGATCGCCGAGGAGTCCACCGCCTGGCCGGGGGTCACCCGCCCCACCGCCGAGGGCGGGCTGGGCTTCGGCTTCAAGTGGAACATGGGCTGGATGCACGACACCCTGCTCTACACCTCGAAGGACCCGATCTACCGCCAGCACCACCACCACCAGCTCACCTTCTCCCTGGCGTACGCCTGGAGCGAGAACTACGTGCTGCCGATCAGCCACGACGAGGTGGTGCACGGCAAGGGCTCACTCGCCGGCAAGATGCCCGGCGACACCTGGCAGCGGCTGGCGAACGTGCGGGCCCTGCTGGCGTACATGTGGGCGCACCCCGGCAAGCAGTTGCTCTTCATGGGCTCAGAGCTGGCCGACGACCGGGAGTGGAGCGAGGAGCGCGGCCTCGACTGGTACCTGCTGCACGACCCGGCCCGCGCCGGTGTGCAACGGCTCGTCGGTGACCTCAACCGGGTCTACCGGGACACCCCGGCGCTCTGGGCACAGGACACCGAGCCGGCGGGCTTCCGCTGGATCGCCGGCGACGACGTCGCCAACAACACCGTGTCGTTCGTCCGGATCGCCCCGGACGGCTCGACGCTGGTCTGCGTGGCGAACTTCTCCGCCCAGCCGCTGCACGACTACCGGATCGGCCTGCCGGCCGGCGGGACGTGGACCGAGGTGCTCAACACCGACGCCCACCACTACGGCGGGTCGGGGGTGGGCAACCTGGGCGAGGTGCGGGCCGAGGACGTGCCGTGGCACGGGATGGTGGCGTCGGCGGCGCTCCAGGTGCCGCCGCTGGGCGCCGTCTGGCTCCGCCGCAGCTGATCGGTGCGTTCGCCTTGATCAAGTGATGAGAAGTAGGCGCCAGGGTCGCTTCTGACCTACTTTTCATCACTTGATCAAGGTGCGGCACCCCACGGCGAGGGGCGTGGTCAGACCAGGCCGGCGTCGCGGAGCAGTTGCCACAGGCCGGCGCCGTCCGGGGCGGAGAGCCACTTCTGGCCCACCGGCCCCGACGACGGGCGGCCGGCCGGGGCGGGCAGGGTGCCGGCCAGCACCGACTGGGTCGGGGAGAGCCGGCGGATCGCCACCCCCGCGACGTTCTCCGGGTGGGCGGCGGCGAACTCCCGGTAGATCTCCTGGTCGTGCTGGCCGTCGTCGCCGACCAGCAGCCAGCGCACGTCGGGGAACTCCTTGGCCAGCCGGGCAAGGGTGGAGCGCTTGTGTTCCATGCCGCTGCGGAACCAGCGGTCGGCGGTCGGGCCCCAGTCGGTGAGCAGCAGCGGCCCGGCCGGGTAGAGGTGCCGGGACAGGAAGCGGGTCAGCGTGGGCGCCACGTTCCACGCACCGGTGGACAGATAGAAGACCGGCGCGCCGGGGTGCGCGGTGACCAGCCGTTCGTAGAGCACTGCCATGCCGGGCACGGCGTTGCGGGCGTGCTCGTCGAGCACGAACGTGTTCCATGCGGCGAGCAGCGGCCGGGGCAGCGCGGTCACCATCACCGTGTCGTCGATGTCGGAGATGATGCCGAACTTGACCTCCGGGTCGAGGATGCGCACCGGGGCGTCGACCGGCTCGGCGTCCGGGACGCTGAGCCGGACCGTGCCCCACCCGGGCGGCAGGTCCGCCTCGACCAGGGTGTCGACGAAGCCGCTGCGGTCGGCCTGCGTCTCGTGCCGCACCCCGCCGGCCTCAATGGTCACCGTGACGTGCTTGTTGGGCAGCGTCGCGAAGCTGCGCCAGCCGCGGACCTTGTCCAGCCGACCCCGCTGGCGGGTGTCCGGACGGCCCAGCAGCACCCGACACATCACCCGCACCCACCCCGGCGCCCCGTAGCCGGTGTACGCGACGATGTTGACCCGCCAGCCGGTACGCCGCAGCCGACGCTCGACGAGCTGGTGCACGGCGTCCTCGATCCGCGCAGCCCGGTGCAGGTTCGGAACGGCCAGTTGGCCGGCGGGAGTGGGTGGCACCCGCCAACCCTGCCACACGTCGAGGGCCACGGCCACGCGAGCCGACCCCGGCTGCGCCGATCCGGCCCGGCCCCCGTGCAGCCGATCCGGCCACCGTCGAGCCGAGCAGACCCGGCCCGGCTGCGCCGATCCACCTCGGCGGCCAGGCCGAACGTGAAACACTCCGGTCGGGACGACGACGGGGGCGTTGGTCGTGTCGCATCCAGAGGAGCACCGCGGGCGATGGCGCCCGCGACTCGACCGGCCGGCGCTCGTCGCGCTGCTGTTCGGGCTCGTCGGTGTCGGCTACCGGCTGGTCCTGACGCTGTTCACGGTGCCGGTGTCGAACAGCGACGAGGCGACCTTCGGTCTCGCCGCGCTGCACATCGGGCAGGGGCGGGAACACCCGGTCTTCCTCTACGGCCAGCACTACATGGGGATGCTGGAGTCGTACCTGGCCGCTCCCCTGGTGGCGGTGGCCGGGCCGAGCTGGCCGGTGCTGCGGTTGCCGATGCTCGCGCTGTACGCGGTCTTCCTCTATCTGATCCACCGGCTGACGCGCCGGGTCTGCACCCCGTGGTTCGCCGCCTTCGTGGTGGGTCTGCTGGCACTCGGGCCGGAGCGGGTGGTGCGCGATCAGCTCACCGTCGTCGGTGGACGGCCGGAGGTGAAGCCGGCGGTGCTGCTGATGCTGCTGATCACCGTGGGGTTGGCCGCCGGCACGGTCCGCCACCGACGGCTCGCGGTCGGCCTGTTCGGGCTGCTCGTCGGGGTGGCCGCCTGGTCGGACTGGCTGATCCTGCCGTACCTCGCGGTGGCCGGGCTGGCCCTGGTGTGGGCCGTGCGGCGGGAACTGCTCGGCTGGCCCGGCCTGCTGCTGGTGGCGGGGGTGGTCGTCGGCGTGGCACCGATGATCGTTGACAACCTGCGGGCCGGGCCCGGTGACGACTCGCTGTCGGTGTTCCGGGAGGTCAGCACCAAGGAAGGGCCGCTGCCGCAGTGGTCCGACCGGATCCGGGGCGGCCTGCTGGAAGGGGTGCCGTTGGCGCACGGGCTCTGTCCGGTGGACGGCTGCGGGCGCTGGCAACAGTGGTTCGGTTTGCTGTACCCGGTGCTGCTGGTGGCCGGCGCGGCACTCGCGGTGCTCGCGTACCGTCGGGCGGCCGGGGTGCCGGGCGCGGAGCGGGTCGAACGCGCCGGGGTCGCGTCCGCGGGTGCAGAGCAAAGGCCCGGAGGGTTGCGTGCCGAGCGGGTCGGGCCGGTCGTGCAGCTCGCGCTGGTCGCCGGCGCGGCGTTGACAGTGCTGTCGTACGTGCGCAGCCCGCTCGCCGCGACCAGCCCGCTGGACAACGCCCGCTACCTGTCGGTGCTGCAACTGTCGCTGCCGGCGGTGCTCTGGCCGCTCTGGGTGGCGGCGCTGACCGCCTGGCGGGGCACCAGCAGCGTGCTGGGGCGACTCACCGGCGCGCTCTCCGCCGCCGTACTGGCCGCGCTGACCGTGACCATGCTGGTGGTCACAGTGCTCTTCGTGGCCACCGGCACCGCGGCGTCGCGGACCGAGGAGCGGCAGGCCCGGGAGTTGGCCGCCGCGCTGCGCGCCGACGGACCCCACGAGGTGTACGGGGACTACTGGACCTGCAACCGGTTGATCTTCAACACGGATGAGTCGGTGATTTGCGGGGTGCTCGACGGGGACCTGTCCCCCGGGCAGAACCGCTACCGACCGTACTGGCGGCAGGTGGGGCGGGCCGAGCGGCCGGGCTACGTGGTGGTTGTCGACTCGCCAATGGACCGGCGGTTGCGGCGGCTGCTCGCCGACCGGGGTGACGCCGCGCCGGTGCGGGAGGTCGGCGGCTATCGCGTGTACCACCCCGACACCCCGGTGCGGCCCTGGCGGTAGGGGCTGGTCGTACGCTGGCCGGGCCGGCGCGTGGGGCGCCGCCGTTTCGCCCGTCGAGGAGACCCATGCTCATTCTGCTGCCGCCCTCGGAGGGGAAGGCCGACGCCGGCACCGGACGGCGCTGGGCCCCGGACCGACTCTCGCTGCCCGAGCTGAACCCGGCCCGGGAGCGGGTGCTGGACGCCCTGGTGGCGCTGAGCGCCGGGCCGGACGAGGAGGCCGCGCGGGCGGCGCTCGGCCTCAGCGAGGGCCAGCGGGGCGAGCTGCGGCGCAACGCCCGACTGCGGGAGGCGGCCACCGCTCCGGCTGAGCGGCTCTACACCGGGGTGCTCTACGAGGCGCTGGACCTGGCCTCCCTGCCGGCCACGGCGCAGCGGGCGGCCCGCCGGTCGATCCTGATCAGCTCCGGGTTGTGGGGCGCGGTCCGGCTGGCCGACCGGATCCCGCCGTACCGCTGCCCGATCGGCGCCCGCCTGCCCGACGTGGGGGCGCTGTCGACGTACTGGCGCAGGGAGCTGACGCCGGCGGTGGACGTCGCCGCCGGGCGCGGCCCGGTGCTGGACCTGCGCTCCGGCGCGTACGCCGCCACCTGGACGCCCCGCGGTGAGCTGGCCGAACGGACGGTCACCGTGCGGGTGCTGCACGAGCGGGAGGTCGACGGGGTGCCGGTCCGCTCGGTGGTGAGCCACTTCAACAAGGCGACCAAGGGCCGGCTGGTCCGTGACCTGCTCGTCGCCGGAGCCCGGCCGCGCACGGCCGCGGAGCTGGTGGGCACCCTGCGGGAGTTGAAGCACACGGTGCTGGAGCAGACCACCGCCGCCGGCCGGGTACGGCAGGTGGATCTGGTGGTCACCGACCTGTAGCGGCCCGGCAGCCGCAAGATTTGCTCAAGGCTGGGCCGGAGGAGTTCCGTAACGGCGTGGCAGGGGCCACGGTAAGGCAACCCAGACTCCGGCAAGGGAGCCTCCGTTGACTCGCGAACCCGCCCTGCTCGACCGGCCGCACTCCCCGACGCCCCCAGCCCCGCTGGGCTGGTTGACCCTGGGCGACGCGTTCGAGGCTGCCTGCCTGCTGCGGTGCACACCGCCGCCGACCGCCGCCCGGCCCAGCGCGGTACGCGCCGCGCACACGCCCGGGGTGGAGTTCAACCGGGAGGACGCCGCGCAGCGGATGCGGCAACTGCTCGCCCGGCTGGACATCCCGGTCACCCACGAGGTGGCCGTCGGCGGCCTGCGCCGCCGCTACGAGCTGCACCGGCTCTGGGTGCCCCGGGAGCACCAGGGCGCGTACACCCGGATGTTGGACGCGGGCTGGTGGCAGGGGCGGCGTGAGCTGCTCGGCGGGCCGCTGCCCGGTGCCTCGCCGGCCCGCCGGCGGTTGGTGACCCGGCTGGCCGAGGCGGCCTGGCGCTCGGCGCTGCTGGCCGCCGGGCGGCACGTCCGCCGGCACATCCTCGGTGTCCGGCTCACCGACCGGGAGTTGGCCGCGGTGCTGATCCGGGGCGCGGCCGTGCTCGACGTGCCGGCCCGGCTCCGCCCCGGCACCGGCTGCTTCCTGGTCAGCGTGGCCGACGGCCCGGACCGGCAGCGGATCCTGCGCAGCGCGGCGTTGGAGCCGGCGCGCGGCCCGCTGACCCGGGCTTGCGCGCACCGGTCCGACGGCGCACAGTGCACCGCGTGAGTCGTACCTCGTCCGGCCGCGCCGGCCTGGCCGCCCTGTCGACGGTGCTGCTGGTCGCGAACCTGGCCGTCGCCAGCTGCCGGGACACCCCGACCGAGCCGATGTCGATCCGGATCGCCACCGGCAGCCCCACCGCGGTCTACTACGCGTTCGGACAATCCCTGGCGGCCATCCTGAACCGGGAACTTCCCGACGTACGGGCCAGCGTGGTGATCACCGCGGCCTCGGCGGAGAACGTCCAACTGGTCGGCTCCGGCGGGGCCGAGCTGGGCTTCACCCAGGCCGACGTGCTGCCGACCAGCACCGCGGACCGCCCCGCTGTCGACGCCGTCGCCCGGGTGTACGACGACCAACTGCACCTGGTCACCACCAGCGGCGGCCCGGTCCGTACGGTCGCCGACCTGCGCGGCCGGCGGGTCTCCGTCGGCGCCCCCGGCTCGGGCACCGAGATCACCGCGACCCGGCTGCTGGAGGTGGCCCGCCTCGGTGGCCAGGAGGTACGCCGCGAACGGCTCGGTCTGGACAATTCGGTGACGGCGCTGCGCTCCGGGCGGATCGACGCGTTCTTCTTCTCCGGCGGGCTGCCGGTCCGGGGCATCGAGGAGTTGGCCGAGGCCAGCGCCATCCGGATCGTGGACCTCAGCGAGTGGACCGAGCCGCTGCGCTCGCGCTACGGCCAGGTCTACGTCTCCCGGGACATCCCCCGCTCGGTGTACGGAGTGGACGCGGTGACCACGGTGGCCGACCCGAACTACCTGATCGTCCGGGCCAACCTGCCGGAGCCGTTGGTGCGTGACGTGACCCGGCTGCTGATGGAACGCCGGGCCGAGCTGGCCGCCGCCCATCCGGCGGCGGGACGGATGAGCCCGCGCTCGGCGATCGTCACCGCGCCGCTGGCGCTGCACCCGGGCGCCGCCGCCTGGTACCGCGCCACCAAACCGTGACGACCGGGCCTCACCGCGCCGGGGAGGGTCGCAGGTCGGTGACCGGTTCCTCCTCCGCCGGCTGCACGGCAGCGGCTGGCGTCGGGAACCACAGGGCGGCGACCAGCCCCCGCGACTCCCCCGGACGCATGGTGAGCCGCCCGTCCGACGCGTCGACAAGCACGGCGGCGATGGTCAGGCCGAGCCCCGCACCGTCCACGTTCTGCGCGTCCGGGGCCCGCCAGAACCGCTCGGTCGCCTGGCCGAGCTGACTCTCGGTCATGCCGGGGCCGGAGTCGCGTACCTCCAGCGCCACCCCGCCGTCTCGGCGGGACACCGTCACCGTCACCGTCCCGCCCGCCCCGCTGAACTTCACCGCGTTGTCGATGAGCGCGTCCAACGCCTGGTCCACGGCGGTCGGCACGGTCTGGGCGTACGCCGGGGCGTCGGTCGCGGCCAGCCGCAACGCGACCGACCGGTGCCGGGCCAGCGGCGCCCACGCCGCGACCCGGGAGGCGGCCACCGCGGCGGCGTCCACAGTGACGCGCTCGTTCTCCTCCCGTTCGGCCCGAGCCAGGGTGAGCAGCGCGTCGAGCACCAACGCGAGCCGGTCGGTCTCCTCCAGGGCCAGTCGGTGCTCGGACCGACCGTCCGGGTCAGTGAGGCTGGGTCCCAACTCCTCCACCCGCAGCCGCAGCGCGGTCAACGGGTTGCGCAGTTGGTGGCTGGCGTGCGCGACGAAGGCACGCTGCCGGTCCATCACGTCGGAGACCACGTCGGCCATGTGGTTGAAGCTGGCCGCGAGGCGGCGCAGCTCCGGCGGCCCCAGCCGGTGCTGCACCCGGGCGCCCCGGTCGCCCTCGGCGATCTCGTGGGTGACCGCGTCCAGTTCGGTGACCGGGCGCAGCACCCAACCGGCCAGCCCGAACGCGGTGAGCACGCAGGCCAGCACGGCGAGCAGACCGGCCAGGGCGAGCAGCAGCCACCACGCCACCACAGCTCGGCGGATCGGGCCGGCCGGGGTCACGATCACCACCGCGCCGAGCACCTCACCTCCGTCGTTGATCGGCACCGCCACCACCACCGGGTCGGTCGTCCAGGGCCAGACCGACTCGGGGGCGCTGGTCTGCTGCCCGGACAGCGCGACGTCCAGCACCGCCGTGGTCCCCGGGCTGGGTTGCCACCTCGGCGACGAGACCGGAGTGTTCCGGTCCCGGTCGACGATCGCGGCGACGATTCCGTACAGGTCGTCGTAGCTGGTCAGCTCCGACTCGATCGGGCCGGGCCCACCGTCGCGCAACGCCGGCCCGGCCAGCGAGGCGAACCGGGTGGCGTCGGCGAGCCGGTCGGCGCGGACCCGTTCGGTCTCGCGGCTGGCCATGGTGGCGGCCAGTGGGGTCTCCAACGCGATGAGGACGAGGACCATCAGCAGCAGATAGCTGATCACCAGGCGGCGGCGCACGTCAGCTCCTCACGCGTCGCGCAGCCGGTAGCCGACGCCGCGCACGGTCTCCACCAGGCGGGCGTCGCCGAGCTTGCCGCGCAGCGACCCGACGTGCACCTCGACGGTGTGCCGGTCGGCCCAGGTGGTGCCCCAGGCGTCGAGCAGGATCCGATCGCGGGGCACCGCCACCCCGGGCTGGCGGGCCAGCGAGAGGAGCACGTCGAACTCCTTGCGGGTCAACGTGACGGCACGGCCGTCCACGGTCACCGTCCGCGCGGCCACGTCGATGCGGACCGGCCCGGCCTCGATGAGGTGCCGCTCGGGCGCGGCGTTCGCGGCGCGGCGCAGCACCGCCTCGATCCGGGCCTGCAACTCCACCATCGAGAACGGCTTGACCACGTAGTCGTCCGCGCCGAGGCGCAGACCCAGCACCCGGTCCCGTTCCTCACCCCGGGCGGTCACCGCGATGATGCCCAGCTGACTGCTGCGTCGACGCAGCTCCCGGCACAGGTCGGTGCCGTCCCCATCGGGCAGGGTCAGGTCGAGCAGCACCAGGTCGCAGGGGGCGGCGGAGAGCGCGGCGGCGACGGTGGCGGCGTGCTCGACCTCGTACCCCCGGCGGGTGAGGGCGGAGGACAGCGCAGCGGCCACCCGGCGGTCGTCCTCCACCAGCAGGATCCGCACCCGTGCCCCCCCGTCCGTCGCAGCGCTGTTCTGCGAATGGTGGCAGAAGCGCGCGCGGACCGGGAGGCCGCCCGCCCGTCGTCGGGCGGGCTACCGGCCGCTTAGGGCGTGGGTCGAAGTCCTCGGTCGAGCCGAGGCGGAGTCCAGGCGGCGGCCGGCCAGGGGCATCGACCCACGCCCTAAAGGCCGAAGACGTCGTCGGCGACGGCGTCCCGGACGCCGTCGGTGAACCCGCGGAAGCCCGGGTCCTCGTGGCTGGCCGGCACGCTGGTGACGGTGACCCCGCTGGCCTGGGTGACCGCGTCGACCAGGGGCGGATAGTCGATCTCGGCGTCCTGGAAGGCGTCATCGTCCGCCTCGGCCAGGTTGATCACGTGCTGTACGTCGTCGGACGGAGTGTCCGGGTCCTCGGCCCACTCGCCGCCGGCCTGGTAGCACTCGTCGTACAGCGCGCGCTGGCTGTCGGTCCAGTCATCGTCGTAGCTCTGCATCGCCCATCCCTCCGCGGCCGTTGACCTGAGCATGCCCGGCGGGAGGCGACGGGCGCGGCGGTACCGGCGAAAACCGGGCGTGCGCGCCGACGGCGGCCCCGTACGCTGCTGTGGTGATCTACAAACTGCTGTCGAGCGCGGAATGGGACGACGCCCTCGCCGCCGGCGGCTTCACCGGCTCCGCGGTGGACCGGCAGGACGGGTTCATCCACCTCTCCGGCGGCGACCAGGTAGTCGAGACGGCGCGGCGGTACTTCACCGGGGCGACCGGGTTGACACTGCTCAGCGTCGAGGAGGAGCGACTGGGTGACGCGCTGCGGTGGGAGCCGTCGCGCGGCGGACAGCTCTTCCCGCACGTGTACGGCCCGCTGCCGGTCGCGGCGGTGGTGGCGGCGCGGGCGTTGCCGGCGGATGTACCGGTCGCCGACGCGGTGGCCGCCCTGCTGGGCTGACCCGGTCGGGGCTGAAACGGCCAGGGCTGAAACGGCCGCGCCCGACCCGACGGTGTCGGGCCGGGCGCGTGATGCCGTGGAGGCAGGGGCTCAGCGGCAGAGCCGGTCGATCTCCTCCTGGAACCGGTCCATCGGGTTCGCCTCGGCGGGGCCGAGCAGGTAGGTCTTCAGGTCCCGGCGGGCCTCGGTCATCGGGTCGTCACCGGCCCGGGTCACCGTCACGATCTTCTCCAGCTCGCCGCAGTCCTTGGAGAGCAGGTACGCGGCCCGAGCCGTCGGGTACTCGCGGCGGAACTCGTCCTCCGACAGGCCGGCCGGGTTGGCCACCACGTACGGCCGCTGGCTCTGCACGAAGTCGGAGACCACACTGGACACGTCGCTGATCAGCAGGTCGGTCTGGTTGAAGCAGTCGAACAGCGCCGGCGTGCGGCCGGTGACCACCAGGTGCGCGGTGCCGTCCAGCGAGGACGCGTCCGGGGTGCCGCCGGCAGCGCGGATCGCCGTGACGACCCGGTCGTGCACGGCCTTCGCCGCCTTCGACCGCGACCCGGTGAGCGGGTGTGGCTTGTAGATCAGGCGGACCCGGGGGTTCGTGGCGATCAGCCCCTTGACGATCCGCTCACCCATCAGCACCAGCGAGGTGTGGTACGGGTCGTCGTCGAGCCAGCCCTCCCAGGTGGGCGCGTAGAGCACAGTGAACGGCCGGTCCACCGACTCGGCGCCGAAGGTGTGCACCCCGGCGAGCTGCGGCCGGCCGATCTCGACGATGTCCGAGTCGAGCACCCCCACACCGGCGCGCGCGTAGCGCTCCCGGCCGGCCAGACCGGCGACCCAGACCTCGTCGTACACCTTGCTGTAGGGGTTGACGCTGGCCTGCTTGTCGCTGTCGCCGTGCCCGACGAAGACGTGCTTCGTACCCGGCTCGCGGAGCATGTGGATGTTCGCGCCGACGTTGGCGGAGTAGAGCGCCGCGCGGATGCCACCGAGGTCGAGGTTCATGAAGTCGACCCCGGCCGGTACGCAGATCACCGGCAGCCGGCTGTCGGCCAGCTCCAGAAACGCCTCCCGGCTGCGCATCAGCACCACCGCGCGCTGCTGCAGCGCCTCGGTCGGGGCGAGCCACATGTTCGCCTGGTAGACGTCCTTGGCGGGGCCGGCGAAGTAGAGCGCCACCTCCGGCCGGTAGTTGTCCAGCCACCGCTGGACCGCCGGCAGCAGCGGACCCTGCCCCGAGCCGCGACCGCGGAGCCAGGTCAGCGCGATGATGGCGCCCACCAGACCGGTCGCGACGGCCGCCACCGCGCTGGACGCGAAGAACGGCGTCGGATCGTGCTGCACGGCGGCGGCCACGGCGGCCGGCACCAGTACCAGGTTGAGCAGGGGCATCCGGTCACCGGCGACCGCCGCCGCCCAGGCGGGCGGCTGGGGGGCGCTGGACAGTGGACCCAGCTCGATGTTGCGCACCATGGCGGAGAGCGGGTTACGACGCTCGATCATGGTGGACAGCGCACCGGCGAAGACCGACACCACCCACACCACGGCCGGCAGCACGAGCAGCAGGGTCAGCTCGCCGCCGTTGAGCCGCACCTCGGCGGCGACCAGCAACACAGCGGCGAGGTCGCGGGTCAGCTGTCGGTACGACCAGTGCAGGCCCACCTTCTCCAACAGCAGCTGCGACGACGGCGACCAGCGGGCGACGGCGAACTCACCGATGATGGCGGCCAGCCCGGCGACGGCGAACAGGCCGACCCAACCGAATACGCCGCCGACGAGCATGACCAGGTAGGCCAGTACCAGTAGCGCACTCTGGGCGGCCACTCCGAGGCGTCCTGTCAACGTGCCGAACAAACGATTTCGCTCCCTACAAGATTTCGTTGCGGGCGGTGCCCGTGATGGACCGACGTCACTCCCCCGTCGCGCAGCGGCTCAATCGCGGCCGGCTGCGTTTGACTGCGACCTTAACGCGAGGGGACAGCTCGGTGTCGCTCGGGTATCCGGCACCATTTCGGGCAAAGTTCCGTACCTGGACGCGCCCGGCCCACCATCGGGCCGGGTGCCCGGTGCGGCAAGAGCGCTCAGTCGGCCCGCCCGAAGCAGGTCATCGCACCGGGCGCCTTACGCGCGGCGAACTCCTGGTAGCCCAGCTGCGGCGCGGTGTCGCGGGCGTACCGGTTGCCGTTGTAGACGCAGATGGTGCCCACGTCGAGACGGTCCAGTGCTGGCGTCAGCTCGGCCGGCGTCGGGCTGGCGGTGCCGTCCGCGAAGTCGGCGAGCAGCAGTCGGTCCTTGGCGAACTGGGAGTTGAGGTCGTATTCGACCAGGTAGAAGTCGCGGGGCAGGACAACCCGGACCTCGCTGGTGATGATCGGCGTGGTGCGCATGATCGTCTTCGGGGCGAGTAGCAGGCCCTGCGGGCGGTCCAGACCCTTGATCCAGAACGAGATCGCCTGACGCTGCTGCGGGAGCTTCCAGGTGGGGCGGGGGTGCACCTCGACCCAGCTCTTCGCGGACCACATCGGGGTGGCGAACAGCGCGAACGCGGCGACCAGCAGCACCGCGATCCCCCCGGACGCCGCCCGACGCAGCGCCACTGTCGGCGCCGGCACGCGCACGGTGCAGAGCAGGCCGATCAGCGTCGGCAGGGCGAGCAGCCACGGCACCCGCCAGAGCACCACCGAGATGCCGCTCAACGCGCTCAGCAACTCCAGCACCCCGGGCACGAACAACACGCTCAACGCCAGGGCGGCGCCGGCGGCGAGCAGCGCGGGCGTACGCCGACGGGCCAGCAACGCCCCGCACCACAGCGCGAGACCGCTGATCACCCCGACCACACCGAACAGCAGGGTCCGCTTGTAGGTGTACGCCGCGTTGAAGAAGGCGTCGTCCGCGCCGGTCGCGGTCATCCCGCCGAGCAGCAGGCGGGAGACCACCAGCGAGCCGATCGGGTACGCGAGGGCGGCGACCGCCGCGACGACGGCCGCCTTCCACCGGCCGACCAGCAGCATGGCGAAGCCGGCGGCGCCGACCAGCATCGGGAGGATGATCGCCGCGGTGTTGGTGAGCCCGATCGCGGTGATCGAGAGCGCCACGATGAGCACCAGGCTGCGCCGCGTCCGGTTGTCGAACCACTCGGTCAGGTAGAGCCACATCAGCGGGATGACCGCCGAGACGAAGATGCCCTTGCCCTCGTGCAGCCGGAGCAGGTGGAACGTGCCCAGCGCGGCGTCGTCACCGGCGACGAGGTACAGGTACGCGATCGCCACGGTGAAGGCGAGCAGCGGCCGGCGCGGGGCCCACCGGTGGGTCAGCCGCCAGAGCGCCAGCGCCGCGAGCACCGCCATGATCGGTAGCAGCACGTACCAGAGGGCCGAGCTGGCGTGGATGCCGACGACGTTGGCGAACGCGCCGTCGAAGACCTCGATCGACGGGATGGGTGGCTGCGAGCCCATGGCCGGCAGCACGTTCTCGGAGAACAGGAAGTCGTTGAGCGGGATCAGGTCACGCTCGGCGATCCACACCGACTTGCCGACGTAGTAGACGTCGTCCGGGGTGTTGCGGGCCATGAAGAACGAGGAGATGCCGACCAGGGCCGAGACGACCAGCGCGTACGCCGTCTGCGCCGCGGTGGGCGCCGGGGCGGCCGGGGTGGGCGCGGGGCCGCTCAGCCAGGCCTGGCGTACCAGCAGGAGCCCGCCGACGGCCGCGAGCAGACCGGCCACGGCCGGAATCCACCAGGTGAGGTTGACGCTGGTACCGGCCAGTCCGGCGGAGACGGCGGCCACGGCGGCGGCGACCAGGACCCCGATCAGCAGCCGACGATCGGCGGGCCGTGCGCTGACCGGCTCCTGCTGAGCGGCCGGCGCGCTGTCGGCCGGGGCGCTGTCGGCCGGGGCGCTGTCGGCCGGGGCGCTGTCGGTCGGCGCGCCGGCGCGGCGGCGGGCGCGCAGCACGGCCACGACCGCGAGCACCACACAGCACAGCAGCCAGATCCGGAAGGTCACCGACGGACGCAGGTCACCCAGGAACGCCAGGTGGTAGAGCACGGTGAAGAGCGCGAACGCGATCACGGCGCCATCGGTGAGAATCGCCGGGGCGGCGGCCACCAGCGCGCGTACCCGGGCCAGCCCCGCGCGCGTGTTGGCGGGCCGGGATGCCGGTCCGGTCCGCGGCGTCGGATCCGGTTCGGCGGGCGCTACGGCGATGCTGTCGACGTTGGCCACGGGCGTCCTTACTCGTCAGGCGGATGAGGGGCATCGGTACGGTGCCGGCCGGGTGTCAAGGGGGCAGCGTAGCGGAATCGGGCAGGGGGACAGTTGCTACCGGCGGGCGGGTGTCGGGGTGCTGGTCAACCCGACATCGGGGCCGCCCGGGGACCGGGCAGGACGCTGTCGGCGCCGAGCCCGGCCGCCACGGCTTCGACCAGGTTGTCGAGGTAACCGTCGGTGAGCGGGAGACGGGCGATGGCGAGCCGCCAGTAGAGCGGGCCCACGATGAGGTCGATGGCGGCGTCCGGCTCGGTGTCGGCGGGCAGCTCGCCACGCCGCACGGCCCGGGTGACCAGGCGACCGCCGATCTCCTGCTGCCGGGCGTGCAGCACCTGACGCAGGGTCGTGTCGATGCTGGGGTTGCGGGCGGCCTCGGCCAGCAGGTCCGGGATGATCTGCGACGCCAGTGGGTGCCGGAGCGCGTGTGCGACCGCCTGGAACAGCAGCGTGAGATCTCCGCGCAGTGTGCCGGTGTCCAGTGCGGGGAGCTTGCCGTGGGCCGCGGCGGCGACGATCTCCAGCACCAGGTCGAGCTTCGAGCTCCACCTGCGGTAGATCGCCGTCTTGCTGACGCCGGCCCGTCGGGCCACCGCCTCGATGGAGAGCCGGCCGTAGCCGACCGCGGCGAGCTCCTGCATCAGCGCCCGGCGGATGGCCGTGGTGATCTCGTCGCGCAGCACCGCGGCGCCGGCCGGCGCCCGCCTCTTCTCGGTCGTCATCGAGGGCTCTTATCGCAGGTCACGCCGGATAGCGTAGCGCAACGACGGTACGGTTGCGTCCCGACGTGTTTCGGACTACTGTCCTGGCAGCGACGAGGCGGCGCCCCGCGCATATTTCCCACTAGGATTCGATCGTCGCGAGCAACCCCCGTCTGCACGAAAGATCGGAGCGCCATTTCCATGGCCACCACCGCGCTGGTCGACCCCGACACGGGCCTGACCCAGGCGCAGCTGGCCGCTCGGCACGGGCTACGGGTCGCCGGCGAGCGACCCAGTCTCGTCGAGTACAGCCGCCGACTATGGGCCTACCGGCACTTCATCGCCGCGTACGCCAACGCCAAGCTCGTCGCCTCGTACAGCAACGCCAAGCTGGGTCAGCTCTGGCAGGTGCTCACCCCGCTGACCAACGCGGCGGTCTACTACCTGATCTTCGGGGTGGTGCTGGCGCAGAACGACAAGATCCCGAACTTCATCGCCTACCTGACCACCGGGCTGTTCATCTTCAACTTCACCCAGAGCGCGGTCCTGGCCGGCACCCAGTCGATCAGCAGCAACCTGGGGCTGATCCGGGCGCTGCACTTCCCCCGGGCCAGCCTGCCGCTGTCCACCACGATCACCCAGTTCCAGCAACTGCTGGCCTCGATGGTGGTACTGGTCGGCATCGTGCTGGTCACCGGCGAGCCGCTCACCTGGAAGTGGTTGATGCTGGTGCCGGCGCTGCTGCTGCAGGCGGTGTTCAACGCCGGCGTGGTGCTGCTGGTGGCCCGGCTGGGCTCCAAGTCGAGCGACCTGAAGCAGGTCATGCCGTTCATCATGCGCACCTGGATGTACGGCTCCGGCGTCCTCTACAGCGTCAGCCTCTTCGACCGGCTGCCCGGCTGGGCGACGACGCTTGTGCAGTACAACCCGCTGCTGGTCTACATCGAGCTGGCCCGGTACACGCTGCTGGAGGAGGCACCGCTGCTCAACGAGTCGCTGACCCAGCTCTGGCTGGTCGGCGCCGGTTGGGCGCTGGTGGCCGGCATCGGCGGTTTCATCTACTTCTGGCGCGGCGAACAGGAGTACGGCCGTGGTTGAGCACTTCGACGCCGCCCCCGAGGCGAGCGCCACGATGACCCGGACGCAGGAGCGCATCCCGACCGTGGTCGTGGACGACGCGCACATCATCTACCGGGTGCACCAGGGCGCCGCCGGTGGCACCACGCCGGTGGCCGCGCTGCGCCGGCTGGTCAAGCGCACCCACGCGCCGAACGTCCGGGAGGTGCACGCGGTCAAGGGCGTCTCCTTCACCGCGTACCGCGGCGAGGCGATCGGGCTGATCGGCAGCAACGGCTCCGGCAAGTCGACCATCCTGCGGGCCATCGCCGGCCTGTTGCCGGTCAACCGGGGCGCCATCCACACCCAGGGCCAGCCGTCGCTGCTGGGCGTGAACGCCGCCCTGCTCAACGACCTCTCCGGTGAGCGCAACGTCGTCCTCGGCTGCCTGGCCATGGGCATGCACCCCGACGACGTGGCCAAGCAGGCCGCCGGGATCATCGACTTCTCCGGGATCAACGAGCGGGGTGACTTCGCCAGCCTGCCGATGCGGACGTACTCGTCCGGCATGGCGGCCCGGCTGCGGTTCTCCATCGCCGCCGCCAAGAAGCACGACGTGCTGCTCATCGACGAGGCGCTGGCCACCGGCGACAAGGGCTTCCGCAAGCGCAGCGAGCAGCGGGTGCGCGAGCTGCGGGAGGGCGCGGGGACGGTGTTCCTGGTCAGCCACCAGCTCTCCTCGGTCCGGGACACCTGCGAACGGACAATCTGGCTGGAATCGGGCCTCATCCGGATGGACGGCCCGACCGACGAGGTCATTCGTGCGTACGAGGCGTACGCGAACAGCAAGTAGAGTTCCGGCGAACGTCCGCATCGACACGGCACCTGAGGACCGCGTCGCCCGCGTTGGGGCGACGCGGTCCGCGCGTTAAGGTTCATTCCGTCGCCGCTCGGGCGGAACCTTCCGTTAACGCATCCCTGAGAGTGAGGATCCGGCAATGACGCAGGACCAGACCACTGGCCCGGACGCCGAAACGGAGACCCCGACGCCGTGGCGGCCCTCGCGGACAGTGGCGGTGGTCCTGGCCGGAGGCACCGGGACCCGACTGGGCCTCGGCATCCCGAAGCAGCTGCTGAAGATCGCCGGTAAGCCGATCATCGAGCACACCCTGGCGGTCTTCGAGGCGGCGCCGGAGATCGACGAGATCATCGTGCTGATGGCCAGCGGCCACGTCGACGACGCCCGGCAGATCGTCGAGAAGGCCGGCCTGCGCAAGGTCACCAAGGTGATCGAGGGCGGCGACACGCGCAACGCCACCACCCGGATCGCGTTGGACGCGGTCGGCCCGGAAGACTGCAACATTCTCTTCCACGACGCGGTACGCCCGCTGCTCAGCGGCCGGATCGTGCGCGAGTGCGTCAACGCGCTCTGGAGCTACGACGCCGTGGACGTGGCCATCCCCTCCGCGGACACGATCATCCAGGTCGACGAGAACGACTGCATCACCGACATCCCGGTGCGCTCCCGGCTGCGCCGGGGCCAGACCCCGCAGGCGTTCCGCTCCCCCACCATCCGGGAGGCGTACCGGATCGCCGAGGACGACCCGGACTTCGCCGCCACCGACGACTGCGGTGTGGTGCTGCGCTACCTTCCCGGCACCCCGATCAAGGTGATCGACGGTTCGGACGAGAACATCAAGGTCACCCACCCGGTCGACGTGCACCTGGCGGACAAGCTCTTCCAGCTCGCCGCGGCGCAGGCACCCCGGCTGACCGACCACCGCAGCTACAGCGAGGAGCTGACCGGCCGGACCATCGTGGTCTTCGGCGGCAGCTACGGCATCGGGCACGAGTTGACCGAGCTGGCCCGGCGCTACGGCGCCCAGGTCTTCCCGTTCAGCCGTTCCAGCACCGGCACGCACGTGGAGCGGGCCGAGGACGTCGAGGCCGCGCTGACCACCGCCTTCGAGGCCACCGGCCGGATCGACCACGTGGTGGTCACCGCCGGCATCCTGGAGAGAGGCGCCCTCGCCGAGATGGACGAGGAGACGATGGACCGGGTGCTCCAGGTCAACTTCGTCGGCCCGGTGACCATCGCCCGCCAGGCCCTGCCGTACCTCCAGCAGACCAAGGGTCAGCTGCTGCTCTACACCTCCAGCTCCTACACCCGGGGCCGGGCCCGCTACGCGCTCTACTCGGCCACCAAGGCCGCCCTGGTCAACCTCACCCAGGCGCTCGCCGACGAGTGGGCCGACGTCGGCGTCCGCGTCAACTGCATCAACCCGGAGCGCACCGCCACCCCGATGCGGACGCGGGCCTTCGGTGAGGAGCCGGAGCACACCCTGCTCGCCGCGGAGGCCGTCGCCCAGTCGTCGCTGGACGTGCTGATCTCCGACCTGACCGGTCAGGTGATCGACGTACGCCGGGCGCCCGGCGACGGGCCTACGCCGACCGTGCCGGCGCAGTCCGGGTCGGGGCGGGTCGGCGCGCGCGGCGGCGCGTCGGCCCCCAAAAAACGCCCACCGCCGCGGGGGCCCCCACCGAACGCCCAACCGGGCGGCCGCGGAGGCCCTGCTGGAG
>NZ_JBEXHP010000102.1:0-19779 GCF_040607895.1 Micromonospora sp. NPDC005220 | reverse complement strand
TGATCTGGCACAACACCACCATCGGGGCACCGAACCCACGATCACTGATCGCCTACGACCATTGAGCAGCCAGAATTTAGGACTCAATCATCTAGGGGCAGTTTGTCGCAGCCGGCCAGGGGTAACCGCCCGAGCGTGACCGACGGCGACGGTTTCCCGTACTTCATCGACGCGGTGTCCCAACGGTCCGGCCTGCCGGCCGAGGAGGCCGCTGTGCTGGCCCGCGCCGTGCTCCAGACGTTGGCCGAGCGGGTGGCCGCCGGTCCGCCCGGCGACCTCGTCGGGCACCTCCCGAACGAGGTCGACGGCTACCTGACCGGCCCGGCCCCGGATGCGGTCGGGGGCCCCGGTCTGGCTCCGGATCCGGCCGGGGCCTCCAGCCTGGGTGCCGACGCCGAGGGGTTCACCACCGGTGTGGGCCTGGAGGTCGGCGGCGGCGCCGCGACCCCGATGGACGCCGGTCCGACGGAGTTCCTTCGCCGGGTGGAACAGCGTGCCGGGGTGGACCCGGCCACCGCCCGCGCCGGAACCGGCGCCGTCTTCGCCACCCTGCGGACGGCGATGACGGTGCGGGAGTTCCGGGAGATGGTGGCGCGACTACCGCGCGACGGCGCGTTCTGACCCCTCACGGCTCCGGCACATCCTCGGGCTCGGCGACCCAGGCGGAGAAGACCGGCAACCCGTGCCACGGGCCGGTGACGCCGTCGGCCCGGGTGTCGGTGGCGACCGCCACCACGGCGTACGGGTGGCCGAAGCGCAGCTCGGCGGTGCGGGCCACGCCCTCCGGCGGCAGGCTGGTCAGCTCGAACATGGCGGTCACCGCGGCCGCCTCGAAGCCGTACCTGTCGAACCGGGCCACCGCCGTCTGCCGCGCGTCGAAGTCGTCCACCGACAGCCCCATCGCCGTCGCCAGCGTGGTGGCCGCAGCATCGAAGCCCAGCGCCGGGGTGGTCAGGTCGTGTTCGCTCCGGGCCGACCAGCAGGGGAGGACGGCGTGGTGCCGCTCTTCGCGGCCGTCGCGGGCCCGGGTGCGTACCCGCTCTTCAGCCAGCGTCCACAGCGGAGTCTCACCGAGCGGCAGGTCGAACAGGGAGCGGCTGCCCGCCGGTTGCGCGCCGTCGGCCGCGCCGGCGCTGAGGTCGTACGCGACGGCCAACACCTCGGCCGGTGGCACCTGCGGTCCGGCGGCCACCGAGAGGACCACCAGCCCCGCGCCGTCGGTCGTCTGGGCCGGTGCGGCGTGCACGATCACGTCACCGGCCTGGGCGGTGGACACGATGGCGCACCGGTGGCCCTGGCTCGGGCTGCGCAGCGCCCGCCGCAGCTGCTGCGCCCACGGGCTGCCGGCGCCGAACGCGGAGGCGCCGGCGACCTCGAACGGGGTCGCCCAGGACACCCGGGTGGCCAACGCGCTGGCCAGCGCCAGCACCACTTTCGGACTGACCTGCATGGGGAACGTGTCGATCAGGCCGAGGGTGTGCTCGCGCGCCCAGGCGTCCAACCCGGCCTGATCGGGCAGTACGCCGACCTCGGTCGTGCGGGGCAGCGTGGCCCGCCACGCCGCCGACCCACCGTCGCCGAGCCCCGACCGGTGCCAGAGCGCGGTGGCGGCCCCGACCAGCGGGTGCGGCGCGTCCAACAGCGTTCGGGCGACCTCGGCCGCGCTCGGCAGGTCGGTGCTCAGGGCACGCGCCAGCTCCGTGGCAGCTTCCTCCGTGGCGGCTTCCACCGCGGCGTTCGACCCGGCCACCACGGAGGCGCCGACCGCGAGCAGCAGCCAGGCACCGAGCGGGGAGGCGACGTGGTGCCGGTCGCCGGCCGTGACGTGCAGTCGCGCGGCGTACGCGGAGAGCGGCCCGTGCAGATCGGTCGTCATGCCCCCACTCTGCCCGCCGACGCGGCTCACGACCACAGCTCGAACGGCTCGTCGATCTCGGTGCCGGCGAGAAAGGGGGTGATCAGCCGGGGGAGCTGCCCGGGATAGAACCGTTCCCGACTGACCACCACCTCGGGCAGCGGCCACCAGCGGAAGCCGAAGTAGTCCTCCCGCTCGTAGTCGAGCCGGTGCGCCTCGTCCACGTCCGGGCCGGGACCGGCCAGCCGTACCGCGACGACCACCTCGTCCTGGAGGTGCCGTACCTGGCGGTGCAGGAAGCTCGCCCGCCGCCGCCACACCGGCGCGCCCACCTGGTCGGCGGTAGTCACGATGCCGGTCTCCTCGCGCAGCTCCCGCACCGCGGTCTCGCGGTAGGTCTCACCGGGATCCATGCCGCCGCCCGGCAGCTCCCACCAGGTGCCCAGCCGGGGGTGGTCCGGGTCCTGGGTGTGGAACAGCAACACCCGGTCGGTGCCGTCGGTGACCACCACCCGCACCGCGCGTCGCTCCAGGATCGGCAGGTCGCGGGGCAGCTCGTTCATCGGGCCAGTCTGCCGCACCGCCCGCTTCGACGGCGGGTAGGCTGCCCGCCGTGGCTGGTCTGTTGAGGAATGTCGCGGCTCGTATCTCCCGGGTCGGCGCGGTCATCCCGTCGCCCCGGCGTACCGGGCCGGCGCCCGCACAGGTGGCCCGCCGCCGTCAGGTGAGCGCGTTGCAGCGCCGGGAGCTGACCTACGCTCCGGAGCGCGACGGTCAGGCCGACCCGGGCGAGATCGTCTGGACGTGGGTGCCGTACGAGGACGACCCCCGGCAGGGCAAGGACCGGCCGGTGCTGGTCGTCGGCCGGCACAGCCGGACCCTGTTCGGGCTGATGCTGTCCAGTCAGAGCGAGCGGGACGGGCAGCGGCACTGGTTCGCGCTCGGGCCGGGGGAGTGGGACCGCGACAACCGGCCGAGCTGGGTCCGGCTGGATCGGGTGCTCACCATGCGCGAGGACAGCATCCGCCGCGAGGGTGCCGTGTTGGATCGGCCCCGGTTCGACCGGGTCGGGCAGGCGTTGCGCGCCGGCTACGGCTGGCGCTGATCCTGGCGGTCAGGCCGACTCGCGGCTCGGGCCGACCGCGGCGCCCTTCGCGCCCGGCGGCGGGTACGGCTGGTCGGCGAGGAGCCGGGCCAGGTGTGCGCTGTTGAGCGCCAGAGCCTTCGTGGTGCGGCCGGTGGTGTCGGGCTTGGGGCCGGCGTCGCGGTAGTCCACCTTGTGCAGCGCCTCGCCGACCCAGTAGGTCGCGGCGGCGGCGGCGATGGTGAAGCCAACCTCGTTGAGTGCCTGCTGCACCTGACCGATGGTGTGGTGGGCGCCATCCTCGTTGCCGACCACGGCGACGCCGGCCACCTTGCCGTAGGTGCGGAGCCGACCCTCGTCGTCGGTTTCGGAGAGTTCGGCATCGAGGCGTTCGAGGACCATCTTGCAGACGCTGGCGGGCTGACCGAGCCAGATCGGCGTGGCGATGATCAGCACCTGGGCCGCCATCAGCTTGGCGCGGATCTCCGGCCAGCCGTCGCCGTCGCCCTCGTCGGTGGACACCCCGAACCGCACGTCGTGATCGACGACCCGGATCATTTCCCCCTCCACGCCCTGCGCGGCCAACTCGGCGAGCACTTCCCGACCGAGTTGATCCGTACTCGACGGGGCCGGCGACGGCTTGAGGGTGCAGTTGAGTACGAGGGCGCGGATGGTCGCCACGTCGGTTCCTCTCAGCGGTCGTAGCTGGGTCCTGTACTCCCATACCCGGATATGACGTGTCAGAACGCCCCAGCCGGGTTTGCTGGGCAGACCGCAAAATCGCTGGGCCGGTGGCCGGGGGCGCTGGCATGGTGTCCGGATGATGCGGGACGTCGCGCGGCAGGTGGCCGAGCAGGTGCGGACAAGCTTCGGGCTGCGGCTGTCCATGATGGAGCGAATCACCCACGGCGCGGACCAGCACGCCCGGCTGTGGCTGGCCCAGGCCGCCGACGGCGGTCGGTACGCGGTCAAGCTCAGCGGTGGCGGCACCCCGGCCGGTCTGGTCGTGACGGCGTACCTGGCCGAGCAGGGGGTGCCGGGCATCCCCGCGCCGCTGCGGTCCGTCGACGGACGGCTGTCCATCGACCACGACGGCTGCCGCCTCTCGGTGGTGCCGTGGGTCTCCGACCAGCGGGCGCTCGACGGCCCGATGACCGTCGCGCACTGGCGCGCGTACGGCGAGGTGCTGGCCGCCGTGCACGCGGTGCCGGTGACCGACGAGCTGAGCCGGCTGCTGCCGGCGGGCGGTGCCGCGTACCCCTCGATCGTGACCGCGACCCGCGCGATGGCCGCGCGGCTGCGCGACCCGGCCGACCGCGCGGATCCGCTGGTGGCGGAGCTGGCCGGGGTGTGGTCCGCGGTGGCCGACCAGGTGGGGGTCCTGATCGGGGAAGTCGAGCGCCGCGCCGTCGACCAGCGCGACCGACCCGGCTCGGGCGTCGTCTGCCACGGTGACCCGCACCTGGGCAACCTGCTGCTCGGTGCGGACGGCCAGGTCTGGTTGATCGACTGGGACGACGCGGTGCTCGCCCCGCCCGAGTGCGACCTCATGTTCGTCCTCGGCGGGGTGCTCGCCTTCGCGCCGATCACTCCCGACCAGCAGCGGGCCGTGCTCGCCGGCTACGGCGCGGCCGACGTCGACCTGGTGCGCCTGGCCTGGTTCCTCGCGGTCCGCGCGCTCGACGACCTCAGCGACTGGACCCGCCAGGCGTTGGACGTCGACGCCGGGGCGGCCGACCGGGGTCAGGCGGCGCGGATCGTCCGGGGGCTGGTGTCACCGCTGGGTCTGGTCACCCTTGCCGAGGCGGCGTTGCGCGACAGTGACCGGCGGCGCTGAGCGGCGACCACGCCGACGACGACGGGCAAAAAGTAAGGCAGAGAACGAAAACGCTCCCTGCCACCTCCAACTTATATCGCACCCGGGGGCTTGCGGCAAGACCCGGGGTGTGCAGCAGAATCTCCACCCGACGCCCAAAACTGGGAAAATCGGGGGATTCCATGATCGACGTGATCATTGCCGGCGGTGGACCGACCGGCCTGATGCTGGGCAGCGAGTTGCGGCTGCACGGGTTGCACGCGGTGGTGCTGGAGAAGGAGACCGAGCCGACCAGTTACGTTCGCGCGCTCGGCCTGCACGCGCGCAGCATCGAGGTGATGGACCAGCGGGGTCTGCTGGAGCGGTTCCTCGCGCTCGGGCAGCAGTACCCGGTCGGGGGCTTCTTTGCCGCGATCCCCAAGCCGTCGCCGGGTGGACTGGATACCGCGCACGCGTACGTCCTCGGCATTCCGCAGACCGTCACCGACCGTCTGCTGAGCGAGCACGCCAGCGAGGTCGGCGTCGAGATCCGGCGGGGCAGCGAACTGGTCGGGCTGAGCCAGGACGACGACGGGGTGACCGTGCGGTTGGCCGACGGCACCGAGTTGCGCGCCCGCTACCTCGTCGGCTGCGACGGTGGTCGCAGCACCGTACGCGGGCTGCTCGGTGTCGGCTTTCCCGGCGAACCCAGCAGCGTCGAGACCCTGCTCGGCGAGATGGAGGTGGGCGTGCCGCCGGAGACGGTGGCCGAGGTGGTGGCCGAGGTTCGCAAGACCCATCTCCGGTTCGGTCTCGGGCCCCTCGGCGACGGGGTGTACCGCGTCCTCGTCCCCGCCGAGGGGGTGGTCGAGGACCGCACGATCGCACCGACCATCGACGACTTCAAACACCAACTGCGGGCGTACGCGGGCACCGACTTCGGCGTCCACTCACCGCGCTGGCTCTCCCGCTTCGGTGACGCCACCCGGCTGGCCGAGCGGTACCGGGTCGGCCGGGTGCTGCTGGCCGGCGACGCGGCGCACATCCACCCGCCGACCGGCGGGCAGGGGCTCAACCTCGGCATCCAGGACGCGTTCAACCTCGGCTGGAAGCTGGCCGCCGACCTCAACGGCTGGGCGCCGCAGGGGCTGCTGGACAGCTACCACAGCGAACGGCATCCGGTGGCCGCGGACGTGCTGAACAACACCCGGGCGCAGATGCTGCTGCTCTCACCCGAGCCGGGCCCCCGATCGGTGCGGCAGCTGTTGTCGGAGCTGTTGGACTTCGAGGACGTCAACCGGTACCTGATCGAGAAGATCACCGCGATCGGGGTCCGCTACGACTTCGGCGCGGGCCATCCCCTGCTCGGGCGCCACCTGCGTGACGTACGGCTGAAGCGGGGGCGCCTCTACGAGCTGATGCGCGGCGGCCGGGGGCTGCTGCTTGACCAGACCGGTCAGCTCTCGGTCGCCGGCTGGGCGGAGCGGGTCGACCACGTGGTCGATGTCAGCGAGGAGTTGGACGTGCCCGCCGTGCTGCTCCGGCCGGACGGCCACGTGGCGTGGGTCGGCGACGATCAGACCGACCTGCTCGGCCAACTGCCCCGGTGGTTCGGCGCGCCCGTCGCCTGAACGGTCAGCGTTCCGCGAGGTACGCGCTGTCGACCAGTTGGCGGGGCGATCGGGCGCCGCCGAGGCTCTTCGCCTGGTACATCGCCGCGTCGGCGCGGCTGAGCGCGTCGGTGAGCTGGGCCGGCCCGGTCACCGGGGCGATCCCGACGGAGGCGGTGACCCGGACGCTGCACCCGCTCAGCCGGATCGGCGCGGCGACGGTCTCGGCGAGCCGGCGGGTGGAGTGCTCGATCCAGCGGCGGTCGACGGTGGGGCTGGAGAGCAGGCCGGCGAACTCGTCGCCGCCGAGTCGGGCCACGAGATTGTCCCCGGCGAAGCCGGCGAGCCGTTCGGCCACACTGATCAGCACCTGGTCGCCGGCGGCGTGCCCGTACCGGTCGTTGATCTGCTTGAAGTCGTCCAGGTCGAGCACCACGGCGACCAGCGGCTGGCCGGCGGCGTCGGTGAGCAGGGCGGCGGCCAGGCGGTAGAAGGCGCGTCGGTTGGGCAACCCGGTGAGCGGGTCGTGACTCGCGGCGTGCCGTTCGGCGGCCAGCTCGGCCTGGAGGTGGCCGATCTCGGCCTCGGCGCGCACCGCCCGTCGGCGCAGTTGCCAGGAGGAGAGCAGCGCGCCGGCCGCGCAGACGCCGGAGGCGACACTCATCGGATCCGGCACGAACCCTCCCATCGCCGCGACCGCCTCCAGCCTTCGGTGGACGCGGCGCGCCGCGTCGGGCCCAGTTTTGCCTGATCGCTGCCCGTGCGGGGGTAACTCAAAGTGAACGGATGGGCACCGATCATCTGCGTTATCATGCTCGCCGTCGGGTGCAGATGCAATAGCAGATGCACGTGCAGAACCGTCCAATGTCGATACCGCACCCCCTCGCCGTCACCGCTCCTCCCACGGCCACCGGCGGGCTCGTAACAGAAAGACGCTCCCATGCTGCAGCCACCCAATGGCGTACCGATCCACCAGTTGCCTCCGCTGAGCTGGCAGAAGAGCCGCCGCAGCAACCCCAGCGGCAACTGCGTCGAACTCGCCGAACTGCCCGGGGGAGCGGGCATCGCGGTCCGCAACTCACGACACCCGGAGGGGCCGGCGCTGATCTACACAGTGGATGAGATCGCCGCCTTCGTTCTCGGTGCGCGGGACGGCGATTTCGACCATCTGATCAACTGACTGTCCCAGGGTGGGTCGTCCCGGTGACGGGACTTATTCACCGGCGCGGAGGAGTTCACCTCACTGTCGGTCCATGGCATGCTTACACGTCGGCCGGGCCGGGGCGCCCGGTCGCCGTGGATCGGTGTCCGGAGGTCCGCACGTGACGATGGTTCCCGCCGAGGGTGGCCCGACAACCGGGCCGACCGTGCTGCGCATGCTGCTCGGCGCCCAACTGCGCCGCCTGCGGGAATCCAGCGGGGTGACCCGGGAGGGCGCCGGCTGGGAGATCCGCTCCTCCGAATCCAAGATCAGCCGGATGGAGCTGGGCCGGGTCGGCTTCAAGGAGCGCGACGTCGCCGACCTGTTGACCCTCTACGGCGTCACCGAGGAGCACGAGCGCGACGCGCTGCTCAAGCTCGCGCGGGACGCGAACAGCCCGGGCTGGTGGCACCGCTACGGCGACGTGTTGCCGTCCTGGTTCCAGTCGTACCTGGGCCTGGAGGCCGCCGCCGCGCTGATCCGCAGCTACGAGGTGCAGTTCGTGCCCGGCCTCCTGCAGACCCGGGAGTACGCCCGTGCGGTCGTCCTGCTGGGGCACGGCGCGGCCGGTCCGGGCGAGATCGACAGGCGCGTCGCACTGCGGATGCAGCGTCAGCAGTTGCTCCAGCGGGAGAACCCCCCGCAGCTCTGGGCCGTGGTGGACGAGGCGGCGCTGCGCCGGCCCATCGGTGGTGCCGAAGTCATGCGCGGCCAGCTCACCGCGCTCATCGAGGCGACCAAGTCGCCGCACATCCGGCTCCAGGTCATCCCGTTCGCCGCCGGTGGCCACGCCGCCGCCGGAGGCGCGTTCACCATCCTGCGCTTCGGCGACCAGGAGCTACCGGACATCGTCTACATCGAACAGCTCACCAGCGCCATCTACCTCGACAAGCGCGACGATCTGGATTACTACGCGGTGGCCATGGAGCGGCTCTGCGTCGAGGCCGAGCCGCCGGAGCGTACGGCGGAGATCCTCCGCGGCCTGTTGGACGATCTCTACCCGGCCTGACCCCTCGGCCGTGGCGCCACACCCCGCCGGACTGGCGTTAGCATGGCCAGCGACCGATCAAAGTGGACGGACGCCGCAGGTGGGGTGCACCGAGTCATGGAGGCAGCCTTGACCACCGACACGCACGGCACGACGGGCGGCTCACCGAGCGACCGGATCGACACGACGGTGCCGCACCCCGCCCGCCGCTACAACTACTGGCTCGGCGGCAAGGACAACTTCCAGGCCGACCGCGAGTCCGGCGACGCGATGGCGGCGGCGTTCCCGACCATCCGCATCTCGGCCCTGGAAAATCGCCGCTTCCTGCAACGCGCGGCGGGTTACCTGGCCCGCGAGGCCGGCATCCGGCAGTTCCTCGACATCGGCACCGGCATTCCGACCGCCAACAACACCCACGAGGTCGCCCAGGCCGTCGCGCCAGAGTCTCGTGTGGTCTACGTGGACAACGACCCGATCGTGCTCGCCCACGCCCGCGCGCTGTTGACCAGCTCGCCGGAGGGCGCCACTGCCTACATCGACGCCGACCTGCGCGACCCGGAGAAGATCCTCGCCCACCCGGAGCTGCAACGGACCATCGACCTGTCGCAGCCGGTCGGGCTCATGCTGGTGGCGGTCCTGCACTTCGTCCCCGACAGCGACGACCCGTACGCGCTGGTGCGACGGTTGCTCGATGCGCTGCCGGCCGGCAGCTACCTGGCCGCCTCGCACGCCACCCACGAATACCTCCCGCCGGCGATCGCCGAGGAGGCCAAGGCCGCGGCCAAGGGTGGCGGCCCGCACGGGCTGATCAACCTGCGCACGCGGGCCGAGTTCACCGGCTTCTTCACGGGGCTGGACGTGGTCGAGCCGGGCATCACCTCGGTCGCGGAGTGGCGGGCCGAGGCCGAGCCGCAGCCCCGCCCGTCGGTCGTCGAGGTCAGCATGTACGGCGCGGTGGCCCGCCTGCCCTGAGGCACCCGAGGCTGGGTCAGGCGCCCGAGGCGTCGTACCGTTCGCGGGCGGAGTGCACCTCGCCGATGTGCGTCTCGGCCCACGCCTTGATGGCCCGCTGCACCGGCAGCAGGCTCTCGCCCAGCGGCGTCAGCCGGTAGTCGACGCGGGCCGGCACGCTCGCGGTCACCGACCGGCTGACCAGGCCGTCGCGCTCCAGCTTGCGCAGCGTCTGGGTGAGCATCTTCTGACTGGCCCCGGCGACGGTACGGGCCAGCTCGCTGTGCCGCAGCGGCCCGTCGGCCAGCGCGCTCACCACGAGCGTCAGCCACTTGTCGCTGAGCGCCGCCAACAGCTCGTGGCCCGGGCAGCCGGCAAGGAAGGCGTTGTACCGGCGGCGTTCCAGCTCGCGGCGTTCGTCTGCGGTCATGGTGGCCATCGTGAACCTCCCGGGTGCCCAGGGCACCCGAAGGTGCCTCCTTCCCGCCGCAGACTAGCGCTCCTAGCGTCGCCGGTATGAGAGCTGTGATCGTCCGCCGGTTCGGCGGCCCCGAGGTCCTGGAGATCGCCGACCTGCCCCGGCCGGAGCCGGGAGCGGGGCAACTGCGGGTACGCGTCTCCGCCGCCGCCGTCAACCGTATCGACCTGTCCACCCGCAGCGGCGCGCTGAGCACCGCCGGTCTGCTGCCACCGCTGCCCGTCGTCGCGCTGGGCTGGGACGTCGCGGGGGAGGTGGACGCGGTCGGGCCGGGCGTACGGCGGTTTGCGATGGGCGAGAAGGTGATTGGGCTGCGGGACCTGCTCTCCGCGCCGGGCGCCCAGGCCGACTGGGTGGTGCTGGACGAGGACGCGGTCGCGCCGGCGCCGCGTACCGTCGCCCCGGAGTTGGCGGCGACGTTGCCGCTGATCGGTCTCACCGCGACCCGGTCGCTCGCCCTCACCGGTCTGGGCGGCGGACGGACGTTGCTGGTCACCGGCGCGGCCGGCGGGGTCGGCGGCCTCCTGCTCGAACTGGCCGCGCTGCGCGGCATCCAGACCGTCGCGGTGGCCGACCCACGGGACGAGGAACTGGTGCGGGGGTTGGGGGCGGACTGGTTCGTGGCGCGTACCGACCGGCTCGGCGCGGCGGTGCGCGCGGTGGTTCCGGGCGGGGTGGACGCGGTGGTCGACGCGGCGGTGGTCGGCGTCGCGGCGCACGAGGCGCTGCGGGGCGGTGGGACCTTCGTCGCGCTGGTGGCGCCATTCGCCCCGCCGCCGTTGCGGGCCACCCGGGTCGTCGTACAGGAGGTCCGTGCCGACGGCGCCCACCTGACCGAGTTGTCCGCGCTCGTCGACGCCGGACGGCTCAGCCTGCGGTTGGCCGAGCGGTTGCCGCTGACCGAGGTGGCGGCGGCGCACGAGCGGCTGGCCGCCGGGGGGCTGCGGGGTCGCCTGGTGCTGGTGCCCTGACCGGGAGCGCGTATTGACCGACGCCGAGGCGTCGGCTAATCTCTGAATCGATACAGACTGAATCGATCCAGAGAGGTGTCGGGTGAAGCCAACACTGCAGGCCGTGGCGGACGCCGTCGGCGTCTCCCGCAGCACCGTGTCCAACGCCTACAGCCGCCCCGACCAGCTCTCCGCCGCGCTGCGCGGGCGGATCCTCGACGCCGCCCGCCAGCTCGGCTACCCGGGGCCCAACCCCACCGCCCGCTCGCTGCGACGTGGTTTCGTCGGCTCGATCGGGGTGCTGTTCACCTCGCACCTGTCGTACGCCTTCACCGACCCCTTCGCGGTCCGCTTCCTCGCCGGGGTGGGCGGCGCCGCCGAGCGGCACGGCACCAGCATGCTGCTGGTGCCGCTGCCGCCGGCACAGACCGAGGCCCGCCGGGCGGTGGAGAACGCCGCCGTGGACGGCTTCTGCGTCTACTGCGCCGCGGATGAGAGCTGGGCGGTGGAGGTGATCCGGGAGCGCGGGCTGCCGTTCGTCACCACGGCCGTGCGCGATGACGCCGGAGCCGACGACCGGTTCGTCGGCATCGACGAGCGGGCAGCGGCCCGCAGCGTCGCCGCGCACGTGGCGGGTCTCGGTCACCGCCGGGTGGCCCTGCTCGCCGACGCCGTGCTTCCCGACGCGCCGGCCGGCCCACTCACCCTGTCCGGCGTGCACGAGGCGGTGCACCCGACCACCCGGGGGCGTCTCACCGGCTTCGCCGACGCGTTCGCCGAGGTCGGCGTCGACTGGGCCGACCTGACCCTGGTCAACGCCGCGGGCAACAGTCGGGCGGCCGGTGCCGAAGCCGTGGCCGGGCTATTCGCCCGACCCTCGCCGCCGACCGCCGTGCTGGCCGGCTCCGACGTCCTCGCCCTCGGCGTGCTCGACGCGCTCGCCCAGCGGCCGGGTGGCACCAACCCGCCGGTCTCGGTGACCGGCTTCGACGACGTCCCCGAGGCCGCCGCGGCCGGCCTCACCACCGTTCGGCAACCGGCCGAAGAGAAGGGCCGGATCGCCGCCGAACTGCTGCTCGACCCACCCGCGGACGCCGCGGCCGGTCACGTGTTGCTGCCCACCGCACTCGTCGTCCGGGAATCCACCGGACCTGTCCCGAGGAGTTGACCATGGAACTTCCCACTGGATACATCACCGCGCTCGACGCCATGAACCGGCACGTCAACTCGGCCCGACCGAACGCTCCGGTCCAGGTCGACAGCCCCCGCCAGGCCCTGCTCGCGCCGACCCGGCGGGCCACCGCTCTCGCCCTGCGCCGGCTCGCCGACCGGATCCAACCGCGACCGCTGCCCACCACCCCCCGCTGCTCCTGACCGAACCCAACCCCATTGCGGCACGCAGGGGACGAACAGTATGGGTTCGGGCACGCAGAGTGGTCGAAGGGGGCGTTGCCAGGCAGACTGGTGAAGCCATGTCGCCGCTGATGCCCACTCTCCGTCTCCACGACCGCTACGTACTGCACGAGCGGATCGGTCTCGGTGGCATGTCCGAGGTGTGGCGAGGCGACGACGAGGTGCTGGGGCGGCCGGTCGCGATCAAGGTGCTCGCCGGGCAGTTCGCCACCGACCCGCAGCTGCGGGCCACCATCCAACGCGAGGCCCGCGCGGCCGCCCGGCTGACCCACCCGCACGTCACCCAGGTGTACGACTACGCCGAGGCGACCCTGGACGGCGGCGTCGTGGTTCCGTACCTGGTGATGGAGCTCGTCGACGGCCACAACCTGGCCGACCGGCTGCGGACCGGGCCGCTGCCCTGGCCGGAGGCGGTCCGGGTGGCCGGGCACATCGCCGCCGCGCTGGCCGCCGCGCACCGCATCGGCGTCGTGCACCGCGACGTCAAGCCCGGCAACGTCATGCTCACCGACACCGGCGCCAAGGTGCTCGACTTCGGCATCGCCGCGCTCGGCGGCCTGGACAGCCAGTCCGGCGAACCGCTGATGGGCACCCCCGCCTACTTCGCCCCGGAACGGCTGACCGCCGGCCCGCCCGACCCGGCGAGCGACGTGTACGCCCTCGGCGCACTGCTCTATCGCACCCTCACCGGTCGGGCGCCACTGCCCGTGCAGAGCTGGGAGGACGCGCTGGAGGTGCACCGGCGGGGCACCCCGGTGTCGCCGCTGCGGGTGCCCGGCCTGCCCGCCGACATCGCCGAGCTGACCGTCGCCTGACTGGCCGCCAACCCGGCCGACCGGCCGAGCGCCGCGCACCTGGCCCGCCGCTTCGGCGCCGGCCAGCCGGTCGAGCCGCCCACCGAGCTGCTGCCCATCCGGCCGGCCGCGCACCCGCCCACCCTGATCGACCGCTCGGTGGTGGCCCGCCCCGCCCCGCCAACCGCCGTGCCGGCCCGACGCCGATCGCGTCGGCCCCTCGCCGTGCTCGCCGCGGCCGTGCTCGCCGTGCTGATCGGCGTCGGCGCCCTGGTCGTGCAGAACCCGCTCGGCAACCCGGGCACACCCGACCCGACCGAGATCGCCGCCGCGCCCTCGACCTCCGCCCCGGCACCCACGACACACTCGCCGACGCCGGCCGCACCGTCCTCGCCACCCCCCGCCGCCAGCACCGAGCCCCCGACCGTCGGGCAGCAGCTACCGGTCAGCTTCCAAGAGATGAGTAGCGAGTTCGCCGCCGTCCTCGCCACCGCGGTCGGCCGCGGCGACCTCGACCCGAAGACCGCCGAAGATCTGCGCGACGACTTCGCCGACCTCAACCGCCGCACCAGGGACCGCGCCAAGCGTGTCGGCGACCTACGGGACCACATCGCCGAGCTGGTGCGACGGGACCGCCTACCAGCGCAGACGGGCGCGAAACTGGACGCTCTGCTGGCCCAGGCCGGCAGCTTCTCCACCAGCCGTACGGACGACTGATACCTCCGTCGATGCCGCTGGCATGATGTCCCGATGCGGACACGTCTGATCTTCGTGCGACACGGCGAGTCGGTCCACCAGCTGGAAGGGATCATCGGTGGGCCACGTGGCTGTCGGGGCCTCACCGCCCTCGGTCACGAGCAGGCACACCATCTGGCCAACCGGCTCACCGGCGAGGTCGCCGCCGACGGGCCGGTGGCGGTCTACTCGTCCGTGCTGCGCAGGGCGGTCGAGACCGCGCAGCCGATCGGCGCGGCGTTCGGCGTCCGGCCCGTGGCCGACTGTGGTCTCTGCACCTGGCACACACCCCCGTACGCCGACGGCCTGCCGACCGCCCGTTTCCGCACCGAACACGCGGTGGCGGGTGGCGGTGTGTTCCGACCGTTCGAGGAGGGCAACGAGAGCTGGGCCGAACTGGTGGTCCGGGTCAGCCGCGCGATCATGGAGATCGCCCATCGGCACCGGGGCTCCACTGTGGTCCTGGTCGGCCACAGCGAAACCGTCGAGGGCGCGTTCCACGCGCTCGGCGCGCAACCGGTCTTCCGGGCGTTCGACCTGGACGTGCCCCCGGCCTCGATCACCGAATGGACCAGCGACCACGACCCCGGCGGCTGGCCGCCGGCCCGCTGGACGCTGCGTCGCTTCGCCGACACCGGGGGGTGGGCCAGAGGATGACCTGGGGCACGTCGCGTGCGACCAGCGTGGGCATGCGGCGATGCTATTCGGCGGCCAAAATCTGCTCGCGCAGGATCTCCGCGTGCCCGCAGTGCTGCGCCAGCTCGCGCAGCACATGCAGGTACACCCAGCGCAGCGGCAGCGGGCCACGCCGGTTGCCGCGAAGCAGGTCGTCGAGGCCCAGGCTGGACGTGGCGCGGCGGGACGCCTCGCACGCCTCGGCGTGTGCCCGCTGGATGGTGGCGATCGTGTCGCCGTCCTCAAGGATGAACGAGTCGTCCGGCGTCGCAGGGATGCCGATCTCCGAGCGGGGTCGACAGGTGACGGCCTCGTCGAACCAGACCTTCTCCACGAACGTGGCGTGCTTCACCAGACCCAGCAGCGTCGTCCGGGACGGCACCAACGACCGGCGCGCCTGCTCCTCGGTCAGCCCGTCCAGGTAGCCGTTGAGCGCTCTGCGGTGCTCGTCGATGAACGTCTCGAACTGCGTCTGGGCGGACTGGCCGACGACATCATCGGCGAAGGTCCCCGGAAAGGAGGTCATGCCCGAAGCATTTCAAGGTCATCGTCGGCGCGCAAACACCATCACTCAGCCGAAGGACACCAGAACGGCGCGCTCGTCGAAGCGGGCCGTGCCGTTCAGTCGGGGCGGCCGGCGAAATGGTCGGCGAGCACCGGTGCCAGCACCTCGTCGGAAATCCCGTGCCACTCGCCGGGCAGGGTGCGGTGACGCCCGGCTGGCAGGGCCTCGGCCACCCCCTGCGCCCAGCCGCGCAGCCGGGAGTCGCTCTGCTCACTGTCGAGCACCAGCGTCGGGGTGCCGAGTGTGGCCAGCGCCTCGACCGGCAGCGCCTTGAGCAGGGTGAGGTCGTAGACCAGGGTGTGCGCCAAGGCTTCCAGAGCCGGCCAGCCGGGCCCGTTGCGCATGGCGTCGATGAGCTCCGCCGGCACACCGATGCTCTGCTGTAGATGCAGTACCGCGTCGCCCCGCCGGCCGGCGGTCACCAGCTCGGTGATCTCCGCAGCCAGGTCTGGCTCATCCGCCGACTGCTCGTTCTGCTCGAACGGCGGCTCCACGTCGCCGCCTCGCCCATGGTCTCTCCCCGCGTCGATGTGCGCTCGCCCCACGTTAGACGGCCTCAGCCGATATCGGCGCTGACCAACACCCCCGGCTCCGTGCCGGCCCGGGCGTACACCTCGCCCTCCGGGGTCCAGATGGCCGACTGGCCGGCCGTCTCGGTGTAGCCACCCCCGGTCGATCCGGCGAAGCTGGCCACCGCCACCCAGATCCGGTGTGTGGTGGCGATCCGGTGTGCCCGCTCGTCCGTCACGGCGGCGTCGTGCGCCGACTCCGTGACCCCTGCCGCGTACACGTCGATCCCGAGCTCGGCGGTGCGCGCCGCGTGCGCGGCGACGCCGGTGTCCTTGCAGATCGCCAACCCCACCCGCCAGCCGTCCACAGCAAACACGGTCGGGGTGTCACCCGGCCGGAACCGGCGGGCCTCCTCGCCACCCAGCCACATCTTCCGGTACGCCACCGCCACTCCGTCGGCGGTCACGGCCAGCGTCGCGATGTGGTCACCGGCGACCGGTGCGCCGGCCAGCGCCAGCGTGCCCGTCTCGGCGCACGCCTCGACCAGCGGCGCCAACCGCGGGTCGTCGACCGACACGACCGGCGCGTCCAACTCGTACCCGGTCAGCGACAGCTCCGGAAAGACCACCAACCGGGCGCGCGCCGCGCGGACCGCGGCGGCGTGCGCCCGCGCGTTCGCCGCGACATCCAGGGGTACGCACGGCGGCTGCACCACCGCGAGCCGCAGCGGGGTGCGGCTTTCCGCACCCCCACCATTGTGGTCGACCCGCGCGGCCGGGTGGTCGGCCTCATGGTCGACTCTCAGGATGACTTCGTAACGTGGGCGCATGATTCGAACGTCCCACGCCGTGTTCGCCACCGGAACCCCCGCCGCCGCAGCGGAACCACCGCAGGATGGGATGGTCGGCTACGTCACCGACCTGGTGGAACGACTCGGCGGGCCGGGTGCCGGCCTGGCGGTGGCGTTGGAGAACCTCTTCCCGCCGATCCCCAGCGAGGTGATCCTGCCGCTGGCCGGGTTCGTCGCCGCGCAGGGACGGATGAGCCTGGTCGGCGCGATCTTCTGGACCACGCTGGGATCGGTGCTGGGCGCGCTGGCGCTCTACCTGATCGGCGCGGCCCTGGGGCGCGACCGGATGCGCGCCATCGTGGCCCGGCTCCCCCTGGTCAAGCTCAGCGACGTGGACCGGACCGAGGCGTGGTTCCTGCGCCACGGTGTGAAGGCCGTCTTCTTCGGCCGGATGATCCCGATCTTCCGGAGCCTGATCTCCATTCCGGCCGGCGTGGAGCGGATGCCGGTGACCACGTTCCTGATCTACACGACGCTGGGCAGCCTGATCTGGAACACCACCTTCGTGCTCGCCGGCTACCTGCTGGGCGACAACTGGCACCTCGTCGAGGGCTACGCCGGCATGCTCCAGAAAGTGGTGATCGTGGTCTGCGTGGCGGCGGCCGCCTGGTTCGTCGGGTCCCGCGTGCTGAAAGCCCGCCGCGCCGCCCGGAACCCCGAGCCGACCGAACCCGAGCAGAGCGCACTGAACGCGGTGCCCGACCCGGGCGGTCGCGGCACCCTCTACCGCAGCGGATCGTGGGCCTCGGACGAGCGCTAGTCAGCCCGGTCTGTTTCCCTGTGCCTTGCCGCACCCCATGTTTTTCCTTTGCTCTGCTGCCCTCCATGCGACGCCCGGGGTCGACGGCGGGCGTGTCACGTGACCCGGAGCCAGAGGGAACAGGCTTGGTGCGGAAGGCGGGCGAGGTGGCGGCAGAACCGCGAACCAGCAGGTGGTGGCCTCGGCTTCGGCTGCCGGTCGGCGTCGCCGTCGGAATCGCGACGGCCGCCGTCGAGTTCGCCTTCCTCGCCGTCGCGGCCGTCGCGTTCACCGTGTGCGCGTTCGCGCCTGCGGCCGGCCGTCGGGTTGCCGGCCTGACCAGCAGGTACGGGAGGCAACTGGTGCGGATGGAACATCGCCGCCTCGCCGGACTGCTCGCCGCGGACCAGCTGCCCGCGCCGAACGCCGTGGCGACCCGACGCCAGGTCGGCTACCTGGCCGCCCGGCTGCTCCCCGGCACGCTCGGCCTGCTGGCGTATGCCGTGCTCGGCGTCGGTGTGGTGCTGGCCGGGATCGTGCTGCGCGCGGCCGTGCGCGGAGAGCTGACCCTCCTCGACGCCCTGTCCCAGATCGCCGTCGGGGCGGTGCTGCTACTGCTGAACGTTCAGGCCGTCGCCAGCATCGCCGCACTGGACATCCGGCTGGCCCAACGACTGCTCGGCCCGGGAAGCCGAGCGGAGCTGACCCGGCGGGTCCACGAGCTGACTACCAGCCGGGCGGGCGTCATCGCCGCGGTCGACGCCGAACGGCAGCGCATCGAACGCGACCTGCACGACGGCCTCCAACAGCGCCTGGTCGCCCTCGGCATGCTGCTCGGCCGGGCCCGGCGCGCCCGCGACGCCGACCGTACGCACGCGCTGCTCGCCCAGGCGCACGAAGACGTGCAGCGGGCCATCGAGGAGTTGCGCCAGGTGGCGTGGCGGGTCTACCCGTCGGCACTGGACGGCGGCGATCTGGGCGAGGTCCTGACCATCGTCGCCCGCGGGTCCGAGGTGCCGGTGCGGATCCGCTGCGAGCTACCGGTCCGCCCGCAGCGGCAAATCGAGACGGTGCTGTACTTCGTGGCCTGCGAGGCGCTCACCAACGCCGCGAAACACGCCGCCGCTACCCTGGTCACGGTCGATATCGGGGTACGGGACGGGTGGATCCGGATGCGCGTGCACGACGACGGCGTCGGCGGGGCGGAACCGACCGGGCGTGGGTTGTCCGGGCTGGCGCGGCGGGTCGCCGCGCTGGACGGCCGGCTGCGGGTGACCAGCCCGGCCGGCGGTCCGACCACCGTGCTGGCGGAGTTGCCGTGCGACTAGTCCTCGCCGAAGACTCGACGCTGCTGCGGGAGGGCTTGACTCGGCTGCTCGCCGACGAGGACCACGAGGTGCTCGCAGCGGTCGGGACCGCCCACCAGCTTGTCGAGGCGGTCGAACAGTCCCGTCCCGACGTGGTCGTCACCGACGTCCGGATGCCACCCACTCACACCGATGACGGGCTGCGGGCCGCCCTGGAGATCCGTCGTCGGTGGCCCGACACCGGGGTCCTCGTACTCTCCCAGTACGTGGAGCGGCGCTACGCCGGGCGGCTGCTCGCGGACCGTCCCGAGGGGGTCGGCTATTTGCTCAAGGACCGGGTCGCCCAGGTGGACGACTTCCTCGACGCACTCGACCGGGTCGCCGCCGGAGGCACCGCCCTCGACCCGGAGGTGGTCCGTCAGGTGGTGGCCGGCTCAGAGCGGCCCGACCCGTTCGGTCGGCTCACGCCGCGCGAACGCGACGTGTTGCACGAGATGGCCCAGGGGCACACGAACCTCGCCATCGCCCAGCGGCTGCATGTATCGCAGAGCGCGGTCGAGAAGCACGTCAACGCCATCTTCGACAAACTCGACCTCGCTCACACGACCGGCTACAGCCGGAGAATCCTCGCCATCCTGCGCTACCTGGACACCTGAACCCGCCCAGGGTAGAAGGCCGGCCGCGCGAGGCAGGGCCGCCATGATTGACTCGGGTTTGGTGAAGTCGGGGTGTCCGGGCGTCCGGGATACCCCGATTTCCGTGAACCCGAGTGGATCATCCGAGTGAGGTCGGCTTTGGCGCCGTCGGTCCGGGGCGTGTGCGTGATTTGTTCGTTTGTGGGTGTCGGTGGGGTGTGGCGGACCGCACTCGTGGGTCGGAATCATGGCCGGGCCGGGGTCGTTACATACCCTGACGATCGCAGCACCACCGACCCGCTGCCCGGCCCTCACGGGCTGCTCGCGCAGGCAGGTTGGAATGGCAGCCTCCGCCCGGTCGTTACCGTCCCCACGACCGAACGCCTCGGCACTGCCTTGATGAGGGTGCCCGGTGGATGGGCCGCCCCCGGAATGACCCCGGCCCGCCGGTCGTTACACATGGACCCGGCGCCACGAGCCTTCCGCCCGTGAAGTCGCCGACCGACGCCCTGGTGGGCGTCACCCCCCGAAGACTTTTCCCCCTTGTTGTGTGCAGCGCCGGACGAGGTGCTCACACCCTGCCGCCGTCCCCCTTTTGGCGGTGTGGGTGTTCTACCCCCGAAGGAGCTACCCCCATGAACACG
>NZ_JBEXHP010000101.1:0-20265 GCF_040607895.1 Micromonospora sp. NPDC005220 | reverse complement strand
GTCGCGGCGATGATCGCCTTGACGTTGGCCGTCTGCTCATCGTTGAGGGTGATCCGGGACTGGTCGCCCTGCGGCTTCGGCGCCGCCGACTGCACGGCCACCGCGACCGGCTTGGCGTCCACGGCCGGGGTGGCGGCGTGGGCGGCGATCGGACCGGCGAAGACACCACCGGCGAACGCGAGACCAGCAACGGACAGCATGCTCTTACGGATGATCGTGTTCATGGGGGTAGCTCCTTCGGGGGTAGAACACCCGCACACCGATCGGGGGAACGGCGGTCACGGGTGTGAGCACCTCGTCCGGCGCTGCACACAACAAGGGGGAAAAGTCTTCGGGGTGACGCCCACCGGGGGCGCCGATCGGCGACTTCACGAGCCGGGGGGCTCGTGGCGCCGGGTCCATGTGTAACGACCGGGGGGCCGGGGTCATTCCGGGGTGGCCCATCCACCGGGCACCCTCATCAAGGCGGTGCCGGGTCGGTCGTGGGGACTGCAACGACCGGGGGGCCGACAGCATTCCGGGCTGGCCCCGTCCACCGGCACCCTCATCAAGGCGGTGCCGGGGCGTTCGGTCGTGGGGACTGCAACGACCGGGCGGAGGCTGCCATTCCAACCTGCGCAACCTGCGACCCAACCCCGTGACGTGCCGGGCGGCGGGTCGGTGGTGCTGCGATCGTCAGGGTATGTAACGACCCTGGCCCGGCCATGATTCCGACCCACGGGTGGGACCGGTCACAGGATAAAGGCCGCACACCGCGCTGAAGGCCAACTCTCGCGTCAGGCCCGAATGCCCCGGACCGGACAAACCTCCCAGGATGCAGTCGGCGCTTGCCCCTTCGACCGCACGCCGGGATCTGATCCACTCGGCATCGTTGAAATCGGGGTGTCCGGATGGGCGGGATGTCCCGACGTCAAGAAATTCGTGTTGATCATGGCAGTGGCAGTGGCAGTGGCAGTGGCAGTGGCAGTGGCAGTGGCAGCGGCAGCGGTGGTGGCAGTCGCGGTGGCGGGGCGCTGATCGGACGAGGCCGGACGAGACGGACGAGACCTACGAGACCGGGCGAGACCTACGAGACCGGGCGAGACCGAGGCGAGACCGGACGGAACTGTGCGGGGGCGCGCGAAACCGCGCCTCCAGGGCGGGGGCGCGGTTTCGCGGATGTCAGGGACGTGTCGGGTCAGGCGACGTTGCGTTGGGCTGGCACGGTCGACTTGTGCGGACGGCCCAGGCGGGCCTCCAGTCGCGCGACGTCGACCCGGGCGTGCCGGCGGTCTGCCAGGTCCTCCCAGCCGACGGCGAGCAGCCGCAGGCGCTCCGACTCGCTGAAGCCACCCCACACGCCGTACGGCTCGCGTACGGAGAGCGCGTGGGCGGCGCATTCGGCGCGGACCGGGCAGGCGCGGCAGACCGACTTGGCGGCCGACTCGCGACGCAGCCGGGAGGAACCACGCTCACCGTCGGGGTGGAAGAACTGGGCGCTGTCGCGGCCTCGGCAGGCACCGAGTCGCTGCCAGTCCCAGAGGTCGACAATGGGTCCGGGCAGTCTACGTACGTTCGACATCAGCACCCCTCCTCCCGCGCGGCTCCGCGAGAATCCTTGTGGCCGGCATCCGGGCGGCGGGCCGCGCAGGCGCACCGTTCCCGGCCTGGATCTCCCGGTACCCGGGCTGTCGCCAACTCACACGTGTGTGATCGAAAACGTCCGGGAAATTGCGGCTTTTGCCCCAACTGTCGGAAAAGTTCGAAGGATTGCCGGGAACCCCCTCCCCAGCCGACCGCGTCATGGTCTGCTCGTTGGCGGAGAGGAGACCACAGTGCGTACCGTTCTTGTGTGCGTTCGGACACCACTCGCGGCCCAGCACCTTGCTTCTGCTGCCGCGCGGCTGGGGTTGTCCGCGATTGTTCGTACCGCCGTCTCTGATCCCGAGGTGATGCTGCGGCTGGCCGAGCGACCGGCCGACGTGGTGCTGGCCGACACGGCCCTCACCCGGCCGGACAGCGCCGGCTTCGTCCGCCGGGTGTTGGCGCGTGCGCCGCAGGCGGCGGTGGTGCTGCTCGGCACCGAGGAGTCCGAGGCCGCGGCGGCCAGCATCAGCGCCGGTGCCCGGGGGCTCATCCAGAATGTCGACCATGACCTGACCAGCGCGGTGGCCAAGGCTCTACTGCTGCTCACCGCGCCCGGCCGCGCCTCCCGGCAGCGGATCACCGATCCGGCCCGCGACGCCGCGGCGGTGGGTGGTTCCGGTCGCTCCGGGCCGTCGCTGCGTGGCTCCGGTGAGCCCGGCTGGGCGGCTACGGCCGCTGACGGGCCGGCTGGTCTGGCATCGGTGCCGGTGCAGCGGGGCGACGACGAGGCGGAGGCGGGGACCGGCGAGTCGGCGACGCAGACCGACCCGGGTCGTCCGGCCCCGAACGCCCGACCCAGTCGGGCGTCGATCGGCCTTACGGAGCGTGAGCTTCAGGTGCTGCTCGGCATGGCCGAGGGCAAGAGCAACGCGGAGATCGGCCGGGAGCTGTTCGTCTCGGAGGACACCGTCAAGACGCACGCCCGCCGGTTGTTCCGCAAGCTTGGCGCCCGGGACCGGGCGCACGCGGTGGCGGCGGGGTTCCGTGCCGGTCTGGTCGCCTGACGTACGCGGTGCGCGGCAACCGGGAACGCGCTGCGCGGCAACGGGCCACCCGCCGCGCGGCGGCGTCACTTGGTGGCGGTCGGGGCGTCCGGTTCGTCCTCGGTGCCCTCGGACAGGGTGTCGTGCACCCCGTCGGCGTACCCCCGGGCGTAGTCCCAGGTCACGTAGTGGTCCGGGTCGGGGTCGTACGCGGGCTCGTGCACGCGGGGCCGACCGGAGTTGAGCAGGTGCCGCAGGTTGCCGCGGAGCAGGTCCCAGTCGAAGTAGTGCGGCTCGCGACAGTCCTCGCATTCGATCACCAGCCCGCGGACCCCGATCGGGGCCAGCAGAGCCTGGTAGATCTCCAGGTCGGCGAGGTCTTCCAGCACATCCTGCCGCTCGACGTCGGTCAGCGGATCCGGCGTCGCGTCATCGCCCGGGTCATCCAGACCCGCGGTCGGATCGGCCGGGTCGCCATTGAACGGGTCGATGGGCTCGTCGTGCACCCCCTCACCGTAGACCCAACGCGGCGCGAACGTCCGCCCCCCGGCCTCCGCGCCGAGCCGGCCTACCACGGACGGGTCGCCCAGCTCACTGGGTACGATGAAGCGACGTGCCGGCACCGTGGCGCGCTCCGGTGCCCGCCCGCGCCACCTCGCTGAAGCCCATCCGAGCAGCTCAGGGGAGCAATCGTGGAAAATTCGCCCAGCACCGATCTTCCGGCCGGCGTCGAGCACGCCGACCTGGGCGGCCACCTGCCCGAGCTGCCGGCCGGCTCCGCCCGGGTGGTTCCGCTCGGCCTCACCTTCGACGACGTGCTGCTCCAGCCGGGCGAGTCGGACGTGGTGCCCAGCCGGGTCAACACCCGGACGAAGCTCACCCGCAACATCGAGTTGTCCATTCCGCTGGTGTCCAGCGCGATGGACACGGTGACCGAGGCCCGGATGGCGATCGCCATGGCTCGCCAGGGCGGCATCGGCGTGCTGCACCGCAACCTCTCGATGGAGGACCAGGCCCTCCAGGTCGACCTGGTGAAGCGCTCCGAGTCCGGCATGATCACCAACCCGGTGACCGCCAGCCCGAACGACACGCTGCGCGAGGTCGACGAGCTGTGCGGGCGTTACCGCATCTCCGGCGTTCCGGTGGTGGACGGCGACGGCCAGTTGGTCGGCATCGTCACCAACCGGGACATGCGTTTCGTCTCCGAGCCGAACACTCCGGTCCGCGAGATCATGACCCGCACCCCGCTGATCACCGCCCGGGTCGGCGTGAGCAAGGACGACGCCCTGGCGCTGCTGCGTCAGCACAAGGTCGAGAAGCTGCCGATCGTCGACGACTCGGGCCGGCTGCGCGGCCTGATCACCGTCAAGGACTTCACCAAGAGCGAGCAGTACCCGGACGCCAGCAAGGACGATGCCGGCCGCCTGCGGGTCGCCGCCGCCATCGGTGTGGGCGAGGACGCCTACAAGCGGGCCCGTGCCCTGGTCGACGCGGGCGTCGACGTGCTGATCGTGGACACCGCGCACGGTCACCAGCGGGCCGTGCTGGACATGGTCCGCCGGCTCAAGGCCGACGTGACGGTCGACGTCATGGGCGGCAACGTCGCCACGTACGCCGGCGCGAAGGCGCTGGTCGACGCCGGCGCCGACGGTGTCAAGGTGGGCGTGGGGCCGGGTGCGATCTGCACCACCCGGATCGTCGCCGGGGTTGGCGTGCCGCAGGTGACCGCGATCATGGAGGCGGCCCGGGCCGCCCGCCCGGCCGGCGTGCCGGTGATCGGCGACGGCGGCATCCAGTACTCCGGTGACATCGCCAAGGCCCTGGTGGCCGGCGCCGACACGGTGATGCTCGGCAGCCTGTTGGCCGGTTGCGAGGAGAGCCCCGGCGAGCTGATCTTCGTCAACGGCAAGCAGTTCAAGACGTACCGCGGGATGGGGTCGCTCGGCGCGATGCAGTCCCGGGGCCAGGCCAAGTCGTACAGCAAGGACCGCTACTTCCAGCAGGACGTGCTCAGCGACGACAAGCTGGTTCCGGAGGGCGTGGAGGGCCAGGTGCCCTACCGGGGGCCGCTCTCCCGGGTGGCCCACCAGCTGGTCGGCGGTCTGCGACTGGCCATGGGGTACGCCGGTGCGGAGAACATCCCCGATCTGCACCGCCGGGGCCAGCTCATCCGGATCACCGCGGCTGGCCTGAAGGAGAGCCACCCGCACGACATCCAGATGACCGTCGAGGCGCCCAACTACCACACCCGCTGACCCACCACCCCCAACCACCTGGAGTCCCCCATGCGTGACGTGGTCGAGATCGGGCTGGGCAAGACCGCGCAGCGCGGTTACCACCTGGACGACATCGCCATCGTGCCGAGCCGCCGCACCCGGGACGTCGATGACGTCTCGACGTCCTGGCAGCTCGACGCGTACCCGTTCGGCATTCCGTGCGTCGGTCACCCCTCCGACGCCACCATGAGCCCGTCCTCGGCGGTGCGTCTCGGGCAGCTCGGCGGCCTCGGGGTGCTCAACGTCGAGGGGCTCTGGACCCGCTACGAGAACCCGACGAAGGTGCTGGACGAGCTGGCCGGCCTCGACGAGGAGGCCCGCGCCACCAAGCGGCTCCAAGAGGTGTACGCCGAGCCGATCCGCCCGGACCTGATCGCGGAACGGGTCCGCGAGCTGCGCGCCGGTGGCGGCACGGTGGCGGTGCGGGTCTCCCCGCAGCACACCTTGGCGCTGGCCCCGGTGATCCTCGATGCCGGGGTGGACATCCTGGTCATTCAGGGCACCATCGTCTCGGCCGAGCACGTGTCGACCACCGACGAGCCGCTGAACCTCAAGGAGTTCATCGCCGACCTCGACCTGCCGGTGATCGTCGGTGGTTGCACGGACTACAAGACGGCGCTGCACCTGATGCGTACCGGCGCGGCCGGTGTGATCGTGGGCATCGGTGGCGACGAGTGGTCGACCACCGAGTCGGTGCTGGGCATCCGGGTGCCGATGGCCACCGCGATCGCCGACGCCGCGGCGGCCCGCCGTGACTACCTGGACGAGACCGGCGGCCGGTACGTGCACCTGATCGCCGACGGTGACATCCAGACCTCGGGCGACATCGCCAAGGCGCTCGGCTGCGGCGCGGACGCGGTGATGCTCGGTGAGCCGCTGTCGCTGTGCGACGAGGCCCCCGCCGGTGGTGCCTGGTGGCACTCGGCCGCGAGCCACCCGTCGCTGCCCCGGGGTGCCTTCGAGGTCTCCGGTGAGCCGCTCGGTTCGATGGAGCAGCTGCTCTTCGGGCCGGCGGACGAGGCCGACGGCCAGCTCAACCTGTTCGGCGGGCTGCGTCGGGCGATGGCCAAGTGCGGTTACCGCGACCTGAAGGAGTTCCAGAAGGTCGGTCTGGTCCTCGACCGCTGACCGATCGTGAGACGCCGGAAGGCCGGCCCCGCCTGGTGCGGGGCCGGCCTTCGTCGTACCGGCGGGTCAGCCCTGGGTGAACTCCACCCAGTTGAGGTTGCCCAGGCCGCTGGTCGGGCCGCCGGGTACGGCGCGGTAGACCAGGTAGAGCCGGTGCGCTCCGGCCGGCTGGTTCACCGGCACCGCCGTGCTGGTGAAGGCCGCGTTTCCGGCCGTCGCGTTCAGCGTCGCCGTGGCGACGACCGGGCCGGTCGGCGAGTCGAGTCGCAGCTCCACCGCCGCCCGTGGGGTGCCGGCGGTGGCGGCCGAGCCGCCGGAGTGCCGCAGCGTCACGGTGGACACCCCGCCCAGGTTGATCGGGTCGAACGCGATGTGGTCGCCCGGGTCGATCGCGCTGACGTGCTGCCCACCGCCGGTGTCGCCGGTCACGGCAACCTCGACGCCCTGCTTCACCTGGGCGTTCTCGGCCTGCTGCCGGGGCGTCTGGATGATCGCCTGGCCGACCGTGGTGATCGGGGCCTGACCACCGCCGCCCAGGTCGGTGTACGAGGCGCTGATGCCGCCGTACAGGTAGCCGCCGGCGTGGTCACCGCCGTCGGCCGGGGTGGCGAGGGTTCCGGTGCAGCCGGTGGTCGAGCTGTCCGGGTGGCCGTGGCTGTCGTGGCCGAGGACGAAGGTCACGGTCACCCGCGAGCAGTCCACCGGCCCGTCCTCGGGGTCGGTCACCGTGACGGTGAACGGCACGCTCTCGCCCCAGGTGAAGAAGCTGCCGCTGACCGGGGAGGTGACGGTCACCGTGGGGGCGGTGTTGCCGACCACGATCTCCTTGGTGAGCACCGCCGTCTTCCCGCTGGAGTCGGTCACCGTCAGCTTGGCGGTGTACGTGCCGTTCGCCGTGTAGGTGAACGACGGGGCCGGGTCGGCCGAGTCGACAGTGCCGTCGCTGGTGAAGTCCCAGGCGTACGAGATGGACTCGCCCGGGTCCGGGTCGTAGCTGCCGGCGGCGGAGAATCGCACGGTGAGCGGCGCCGATCCCGAGGTGGGGGTGGCGTCGAGCTTCGCCACCGGTGACCGCTTGCCCTTGACGTACCGGATCACCGACAGTTGCGCGTCGGGGTTGGCCCGGAAGAAGCCGTCGCCGTATTCCAGCAGGTAGAGCGAGCCGTCCGGGCCGAACTCCATGTCCATCGGGTTGTCGAAGACGACGCCCGGCAGGAACTGCTCGACGCCGGTCAGGCCGCCTCGGCCGTCGGTGCGCATCATGAAGATCTTGTCCCGGGTGAACTCACCGAACACCACCGCGTTCTGGTAGTACTCGGGGAACTTCACCTCGGAGGTCGACGCCGGGTCGTAGGAGTAGATCGGTCCGCCCATCGGGCCGACGCCGCCGGTGCCGATCACCGGCCACTTGAAGTCGCAGCCGGCCGCTGGGGTCTCCAGGTACGCCCCGGCACAGGGGGTACGCGCGTCGAACGTGTACCAGAACTGCGGCTGCTCGACCTTCGGCAGCACCCGCAGACCGGTGTTGCGCGGTGAGTTGTTGACCGGGGCGCCGCAGTTGAACGGGGCGCCGGAGGTCCGGGTGACGAAGTCGTAGTCGATGTACGGCAGGCTCGGCGAGTAGCAGTACGGCCAGCCGTAGTTGCCGGCCTTGTTGGTGGCGAACCAGCGGCCGGTGCCGTCTGGTCCCCGGGTGGCGCTGGGTACGCGGGAGTCCGGCGAGTAGTCGCCGACGTACACCATGCCCTTGGCGTCCACGTCGTACCGGAAGGGGTTGCGCAGCCCCATCAGGAAGATCTCCGGTCGCGTCTTGCCGGCGGTGTCCTGCGCCTCGGGGAAGAGGTTGCCGTTCGGGATGGCGTACGTCCCGTTGGCCCGTACCTTGATCCGCAGCAGCTTGCCCCGCAGGTCGTTCGTGTTGCCCGCCGAGCGCTGCGCGTCGTAGCCGGGGCCCTGGGTCGGCGACTCGTTGATCGGCGTGTAGCCGTCGGAGCCGCCAGCGTTGGTGTCGTCCCCGGTGACGAGGTAGAGCAGTCCCTTGCCGTCGAACTTGATCTCGCCAGCCACGTGGCAGCAGATGCCGCGGTCCACGTCGACCCGGAGGATCTGCTGCTCGGTGCTCATGTCCAGGTGCGGGGTGGGGGAGTCCACCAGCTTGACCCGGGAGAGCTGGTTGTAGCCCTTGAACTTGTCCCACACGGTCGGGTCGGTGGAGGTGGCCGGTGCGTCGCCTTCGTTGACGCCCGGGGTGGCCGGGTCGTCGACGGGGGTGTTCAGCCTGGGCGCGTAGTAGATGTAGACCCACTTGTTGGTCGCGAAGTCCGGGTCGATCGCCACCGACTGGAGGCCGTCCTCGTCGTGCTGGTACACGTCGACGGTGGTGATCACCGGGCTGGCGCCGGTGGCGGGGTCGTAGAGCCGCACCTCGCCACCGCGGGTGTTGTGCAGTACCCGACCATCCGGGAGCACGGCCAGCGACATCGGCTCGCCCGGGTCGTCGTTGAGGGTCACCTTCTCGTAGTTGCCGAGAACGGTGGCACCGCAGTCACCCTCGACCACGCCGGCGGACCACTGGATGCCGCCGAGCAGGTGCTCGCGGAACTTCGCCGAGCGGTACGTCTCGATGCTGTGCCCAAGGCCGGTGTAGAAGGAGCGCCCGCCCTGGTGGTCCTTGCACCAGGTGACCGGGTGGTCGTACCCCATCGCGCCGCCGGTGTAGGTCTTCTCGTCCACGGTGGCCAGCACGTGTGCCGAGCCCCGGACGTTACGGCTGAAGTTGTACCACTCCTCGGTGAGGGTGAGCGTGCGCGGCAACGTCTCGCTGGCCGGGTGAGCCCGGTCCGCGACGTCCACCACACCACGGACGGCCGGCGTGGCGCCGGCCACCTTCGCGCCGACCAGGTCCTGGTAGAAGGCCCAGTCGGGTTCGGTCTCCGCGGCCGCGTGCACGCCGACGTAACCGCCGCCAGCCTTCACGTACGCCTCGAAGGCCGCCTCCTGGCTGGCGTTGAGCACGTTGCCGGTGGTGTTGAGGAAGACCACCGCGCGGTACTTCGCCAGCTCGGTGGCGGTGAACACGCCGGCGTCCTGGCTCACTGTGACGGTGAAGTCGTTCGCCTGGGCCAGCTGCCTGATGGTCGCGACGCCGTTGGGAATGGACGCGCGACGCTCACCGGCGGTCTTGGTGAAGACCAGCACCCCGTAGGTCTGCGGGGCGCGGGCGGTGGAGCGCAGCGCGGCGGGTCCGTTCTCAATGACGGCCGGCGCGGTGGGGGCCAGGTCGTCGGTTGGTGCGGCGGTTGCGGGGACGGCTGAGGTGAGGGGGACGGTGAGGATCAGTCCAGCGGCAATGGCGAGCCATCGTCGTCCGGTCGGTCGGGGCATCGGTTCCTCCGGTGATTGGCAGGCGCGGAGCATCCCCGGCCGGTGCCGGCCGGCAGCGCGTCTGCGTGGGGGGATGGACCGGGCGCGTCCCGTCGCCGTCCGGGAGCGCGGGGTTACCGGACCGGTGTCGACCGGCGCGGTACCCAGAGCCGGCGCGGTGCCGGCGGAGAAGGAGGGCACGACCGGCGTCGGGCGGACGCCGGTCGCGCCGGGATCACTTCTCGACGTAGATGGTCAGGTCGGACATGTTGCGGTAGCTGGTTGCCGCGAAGTCGAGCGACTGGCCCTTGTTCTCCGCGCCGCCGGGGGCGGTGTCCATCTCCCAGTTGGCGTGGTGGAAGTTCCGCTCGCCGATGGTCTGGAAGAACTGCTGGAAGTTGAGGTCGCCCTCGCCCAGCGGGGTCATCTGGTAGCCGTTGGGAACGCTGGTGTCCCCGTCACCGTCCTTGGCGTGGAAGAGCGGGAACCGGGTGGTCCGGTCGGCCACGGTGAGGATCGGGTCGAACAGGTCGGTCACCTCCTGGCCAGCCGCGTTGACGTACTTCTGGTGCTTGTAGCGGGCCACGTAGGCCCAGTAGATGTCGAGCTCGAAGAAGACGTACCGCGGGTCGGTGATCTCGAAGAAGTACTCCAGTCGGCGGACGCCGGAGGATCGGGTCTGCCGGCCCTGCGCGTCACGCGGGCCACGGTCGATCAGGAAGCTGTACGCGGCGTCGTGGTTGTGGGTGTAGAGCCGCATGCCACGGGCCCGGGCCTGCCGGCCCAGCTCGTTCCAGGTGTCCGCGGCGGCGTCCCACTCGGCCTTGTACGCGCTGCTGGTCGGGTCGCTGCCGGTGCCGATGTTCTTCATGCCGAGTTCCTCGGCGATGTCCAGTTGCTGCTGGAAGGTGGCCGCCTGGATCGAGGCGTGGGTGCCGTTGGCGACCAGGCCGTTGTCGTCGAGGATCTTGCGGATCTCGGTCGGGGTGATCTGCCGGCCGAGGATCTCGGTGCTCTGGGTGTAGCCGGCGAACTCGATCTCCTTGTAGCCGATCTCGGCGAGTCGGGCGAGGACGCGCTCGAAGCCGTACGGCACCCCGCTGTCGTCGGGCGCGGCGGTGATCCGGTCGCGGACGCTGTAGAGGATGATGCCGCGGTTCTTGGCCGGGATCAGCGGTTCGACCCGCAGCTTGCTGGCGTTGCCGGGGTTGGCGAGCGCGGGGGTGCCGGTGGCGAGGACGGGTAGGCCGGCCGCGCCGATCGCGGCGGCGGCGCCGGCGGAGGCGGCGAGCAGGGACCGGCGGCTGAGCCGACCGGTGTGGGAGGCATCGGGTGCGGTGTGGTCTGGCATCGTTCCACCTTTCGCGACGGCGATCGCCGTCGATAACGATCAGCAGAGGCGCGACGAGGTCTCGTCGCTGGGCGCCGCCGAGCGCCCGTTGGGCCAGGACGTGGTGCTGTCCGGGCCGTGATCGGTGCGAATGTTCCGAACACGTTAAATCCTGGAGACAGACACTAACGTCGGTCTACATCAAAAGAAAGTGTCGATCGGTGGCAACTTTTGTCTGTTCCGACGAAAGTCACTGATGCTCGTCGATACTGACCGCACGGCCGACGACGCTGGCTACGCTCGTCCTGACCGGAACGCCGCAGGAGGAGTGTGCATGGTCCAGATCGGACCGGTGCCGGCCGGCCGTCGGCTCGCCGCCACCGCCGCCGCGTTGACCTGCGCGATCGGGCTGGCCGCCACCGGCTGTACGGGGGATGACCGCGACGGCTTCCGGCCCGGTGCCGCCGACGTCGGTGACCCGTACGTGCCGGGGCACGGCAACGGCGGCTACGACGTCGGGCACTACGGCCTCGACGTCCGCTACGACCCGTCGACCGACCGGCTGACCGGTCGGGCCGTCATCACGGCCACCGCCACCCAGGACCTGTCCCGGTTCAATCTGGACCTGTCCGGCCTGGAGGTCGGCGCTGTCACAGTGGGCGACGCGGCCGCCGACCACCGGCGCGGCGACGGCGAGTTGGTGGTGACGCCCCGCGACGGACTGCCGCGTGGTCGGCAGTTCACAGTGACTGTCGACTACGCGGGCGTCCCCGCGGCCGTCGACGACGGGGTCCTGGGCAGCGGCGGTTTCCTGCACACCGCCGACGGCGCGGTGGCGCTGGGCCAACCCGACTCGGCCGCCACCTGGTTCCCGGTCAACGACCACCCGTCGGACAAGGCCACCTACGACCTGGCGGTGACCGTCCCGGACGGCCTGGCCGCGCTGAGCAACGGCGTACCCGGGCCGAAGAGCAGCGCCGACGGCTGGACCACCTGGCGCTGGTCGGAGCACGCCCCGATGGCCAGCTACCTGAGCACGCTGGTGATCGGTGACTACCGGGTGGTGACCAGCACGCACGCCGGCCGGCCGATGGTCACGGCAGTGGCCGCCAGCCTGCCGGCGACCGGCGCCGCGGCCACCTCGCTGGCCCGCACCGGCGCGATCGTCGACTTCCTGACCAGCCGCTTCGGCCCGTACCCGTTCGACTCGTACGGGGGGATCGTGATCGCCGACGACCGGATCGGGTACGCGCTGGAGACCCAGTCCCGCCCCGTCTACGGGCCCGCCTTCTTCGCCGACAACCGGCCGAACTTGAGCGTGATCGCACACGAGCTGGCCCACCAGTGGTTCGGCGACAGCGTGTCGCTGACCAGGTGGAGCGACATCTGGCTCAATGAGGGCTTCGCCAGCTACGCCGAGTGGCTGTGGGAGGAGCACGACGGCGGCCGGACCGCCCAGCGCAACTTCGAGATCCAGTACGCGGCGACCGACTGGGCGCAGCCGTCGGTCGAGCCGGGCCGGGAGCAGATGTTCGGCACGGCCGTCTACAAGCGCGGGGCGCTCGCCGTACACGCGTTGCGCCGGACCGTCGGTGACGACCTCTTCTTCCGCATCCTGCGCACCTGGACCACCGAGCGGGCGGCCGGCAACGCGACCACGGCGGATCTCGTCGCGCTGGCCGAGCGGGTCGCCGATCGACCACTGCGTCCGCTCTTCGACGCCTGGTTGGTGGGTGGGTCGGCCCCCACACTGCCGTGACCCGGCCCGGCTGCCCGGTCGATATGCTGCCGCCTGCGAACGGCGGGAAGCCGCAGGTTCGCGCGGGACGGCGGAGGCCGTGACCGGCCACCGGGCGGAAGGGTGTGGGATGCGGGGGACGCGGCACAGACTGCGAACGGGTGCCGGCCTGCTGGTCACCGGTGCGCTCGCACTGTCCGGATGCGACTCGACGGGCCCGGAGACGGCGCCACCACCGAGCGCGTCCCCCACGCAGGCGCGGACCTTCACCGCGGGCGCCGACGGGGTCGGCGACGCCTACTTCCCGACCTACGGCAACGGCGGCTACGACGTCGGGCGGTACACCGTGAAGGTGCGCTACGACCCGGCCAAGGACCAGTTGACGGGTACGACCACAGTGCGGGCCAACGCGACGGCCGACCTGTCGACGTTCAACCTCGACCTGGCCGGTCTGACCGTCAGCGCGGTCACCGTGGACGGCGTACCGGCGACCCACAGCCGCAAGCGGAACGAGCTGGTGATCAAGCCGGCTTCCGGCCTGATCAACGGCAACGGCTTCGTCGCCGAGGTCACCTACGCCGGCAAGCCGAAGCCGCTGAGGAACGAGACGCTCGGTGACGGCGGTTTCCTGCACACCGCCGACGGTGCCATCGCACTGGGTCAGCCCGAGTCGGCCAGCACCTGGTTCCCGGTCAACGACCACCCGTCGGACAAGGCGGCCTACGACTTCGAGGTCACCGTTCCGGACGGTCTCACCGCGATCAGCAACGGCGTTCCCGGCGGAAAGACCAGCTCGGGCGGTTGGACCACCTGGAAGTGGTCGGAGAAGTCGCCGATGGCCAGCTACCTGAGCACGCTGGTGATCGGCAAGTTCCGGATCACCACCGGTGAGCACAAGGGCCGCCCGGTCTACAACGCGGTCACCACCACCGAGGCCAAAGGCAGCGCGGACGCGTCCATCGCGCAGACCGTCGCGGTGGCCGACTACCTGGAGAGTGTGTTCGGGCCGTACCCGTTCGACGCGTACGGCGGTGTGGTGATCTCCGACAGCCGGATCTCCTACGCGCTGGAGACGCAGAGCCGACCGGTCTACGCGGCGAGCTTCTTCCGGCAGGGCGAGAACACCGAGGTCGTCGCGCACGAGCTGGCCCACCAGTGGTTCGGTGACAGCGTCGCGTTGGCCAGGTGGGAGGACATCTGGCTCAACGAGGGCTTCGCGACGTACGCGGAGTGGCTCTGGGCCGAGCACACCGAGGCGTACACCGCCAAGGAGGCGTTCGACAACCAGTACGCCAGCATGTCCGCGCAGGTGTGGAAGACACCGCCGGGCAAGCCGGGTGTGGCGAAGCTGTTCAGCGAGTCGGTCTACCAGCGTGGCGGGATGACCCTGCACGCCCTGCGGATGGCCGTCGGTGACAAGGCGTTCTTCGACATCGTCAGGACCTGGGCGGCGGAGAAGCGGGACGGCACCGCCACCACGGCCGAGTTCGTGGCCCTGGCCGAGCGGGTCTCCGGTAAGCAGCTCGACGCGCTCTTCGACGCCTGGCTGTACGGCACCAAGAAGCCCGCCCTGCCCAAGCGGCTCTGAGCGGCGGTCAGTTCTTCACGACCAGCGAGGGGTGGGTGGCCAGGTACGCGTCGGCGCGGCCGGCGCGGAGTTCGGTGAGGAACTTCCGGCCCTCGCTGGTCAACTGTTCGCCCTGGTAGGCGCTGCCCTTGCCGACGCCGGAACCGGGCAGCCCGACCAGCGTGAAACGGTTCTCCGGCAAGCCACTCAGGGCGTACGCGATGTCGACGATCCGGCGACCGCCCACGTAGACCAACGTGTCGCCGAGCGCGGAGACCACCTGGTCGACCCGCTCCGGCTGCCTGGCCAGGCCCTCGTCCAGGATCTTGCGGGTCATCGCCCGGATCAGCTGCTGCTGGTGCCGCTGCCGTGCGTAGTCACCGCCGGTGATGTAGCGCTGCCGTGCGTAGTCCAGCGCCTGCCAGCCGTTGAGGTGCCGCTCGCCCTTCTCGTAGACCTGCTGCGGCCCGGTGTACCCGCCGGGCGCGGGCTCCCGGTACTTGCCGTCCGGTCGGCGGTGCAGCGACGCGACCCGCTGGTCGACGTAGATGTCCACCCCGCCCAGGGCGGTGACCAGCCGGTCGAACCCGTTGAACGTGAGCACCGCGCCGGCGTCGATGCGCAGCCCGGTGTAACCGCTGACCGTGCTGCGCAGCAGTTCGTACCCCTGGGCTGTGCTGGGTTGTTTGGGTTTGCCCGGCACCCGGCTGCCGAAGCTCATCGCATGCGTGAGCTTGGTCTTGCCGCCCTTGTAGCCGGCCTTCGGGAACGCCGGGATGTCCACCAACAGGTCACGGGGGAGCGAGAAGAGGTACGCCCGGTCCAACCCCTTGGGTACGTGCAGCACCAGCACGGCGTCCGAGTGCGGCTCCCACCCGGGCACGCTGACCCGGGTGTCCACCCCGACCAGCAGCAGGTTGAGCGGGCCGGTGATGTCCGCGCCCGGCGGTGGACCGCTGGGGCTCGGGGTCGGCGTGCCGATCGGTGACGGGGTCGGTGAGCCGGCCACCGGAGCACCGCCGGGCTTGCTGTCGCCGGTCAGCCGGGTGATCACCACCGTGCCGGCCGCGATCAGCGCAACCACGGCGAGGGCCGTCAACCCCAGCAGCAGCCACCGTCGGCGCGGCGCCATCGACCCGAGAACCATCCTGGATTCCTTCCACCCGTCTGCTGAACAACCCTCCGACGGGTGCCCCGGGTTGCGGCCGGGAGGCGCCGGGTCGGACGGCCGGTGCATGATCGCGCGAAAAGTGCCGCTGGCGCGAGCGCTACTCGCGAGTAATGATGCGTCCATGCGGTACGACGTGGTCGTCATCGGGTCCGGCTTCGGTGGCAGCGTCACCGCGCTCCGCCTGGCCGAGAAGGGTTACTCGGTCGCGGTGCTGGAAGCCGGTCGCCGGTTCGCCGACGACGAGTTTCCGCAGACATCCTGGCGGGTCCGCCGGTTCCTCTGGGCACCGAAGCTGGGCTGCTACGGCATCCAACGGCTCACCCTGCTCCGCCCGGCCGACCGACGGTCCGGCGGTGGAGTGCTGGTGCTCTCCGGCGCGGGGGTCGGCGGCGGTTCGCTGGTCTACGCCAACACCCTCTACGAGCCGCTGCCGGCCTTCTACAGCGACCCGCAGTGGCGGGACATCACCGACTGGCGCGACGAGTTGGCCCGCCACTTCGACCAGGCGAAACGGATGCTCGGCGTCACCACGTACCCGGTGGACACCGGCGCGGACCGGGCCATGCGCGCGGTGGCCGAGCGGATGGGGGTGGGGCACACCTTCCACGCCACCCCGGTGGGCGTGCACATCGGCCGGCCCGGCCAGCGGGTCGCCGACCCGTACTTCGGTGGTGCCGGCCCGGAACGCACCGGCTGCCTGCACTGCGGCTCGTGCATGACCGGTTGCCGGCACGGGGCGAAGAACACCCTGGTCAAGAACTACCTCTGGCTGGCCGAACGGCTCGGGGTCACGGTTAGCCCGTTGACCACGGTGACCGCCGTCCGGCCCGCCGACGGCGGCGGCTACCAGGTGCACACCGAACGCACCGGCGCCTGGCTGCGCAAGGGTCGACAGGTCATCCACGCCGACCAGGTGGTCTTCGCCGCCGGGGCGCTCGGCACCCAGCGACTGCTGCATGCGATGCGGGCCGACGCGGCGCTACCCGAGCTCTCACCCCGCCTCGGCGAGCTGACCCGGACCAACTCGGAGGCGATCCTCGGCGCCTCGGTGCCACGGCAGCGGGCCCGGTCCGAGGGGTTGGACTACACCGAGGGGGTGGCGATCACCAGCTCGTTCCACCCCGACCCGCAGACGCACATCGAGCCGGTCCGCTACGGGCGCGGCTCCAACGCGATGGGGCTGCTCCAGTCGCTGCTGGTCGACGGCGGCCCGCACCGGGTACGGCGCTGGCTGGGCAGCATCGTGCGGCAGCCCGGGTTGGCCGCGCGGATGCTGTCCGTCCGCGGCTGGTCGGAACGGACGGTGATCGCCCTGGTCATGCAGTCCGTGGACAACTCGCTGACCACCCGCTGGCGGCGTGGCCCGCTCGGCCGCAGGTTGGTCACCGGCCCGGGCCACGGCACGCCCAGCCCGACCTGGATCCCGGCCGGCAACACCGCCGCCCGAATGCTCGCCGACGAGATCGGCGGCACCCCCGGCGGTTCGCTCACCGAACCGTTCGACATCCCGATGACCGCGCACATCCTGGGCGGGGCGGTCATCGGGGCGACCCCGGCCGACGGGGTGATCGACCCCTGGCACCGGGTGTACGGGCACGCCGGGCTGCACGTGGTCGACGGCGCCGCCGTCTCGGCCAACCTCGGCGTGAACCCCTCCCTGACGATCACGGCACAGGCGGAACGAGCGATGTCCTTCTGGCCCAACAAGGGGAAAAAGGACCCCCGCCCACCCCTGGGTTCCCCGTACCGCCGCCTCACCCCCGTACCCCCGCACCACCCGGCGGTCCCGGCGTACGCCCCGGGCGCGCTGCGTTCTTGAAGCCCGTCGGCCTGTGCGGCGAGCCGGTGCCGGGAATGGCGGTGACTGTCGGTAGGCTTCGTACACATGAGCCTGCCTCGCCCCGTCCTCGTGGTGGACTTCGGAGCCCAGTACGCCCAGCTCATCGCGCGCCGGGTCCGTGAGGCGAAGGTCTACTCCGAGATCGTGCCGCACTCGATGCCGGTCGCCGAGATGCTGGCGAAGAACCCCGCCGCGATCATCCTCTCCGGCGGTCCGGCCAGCGTCTACGCTCCGGACGCGCCGCAGATCGACGCGGGCGTGTTCAGCGCCGACGTGCCGGTCTTCGGCATCTGCTACGGCTTCCAGGCGATGGCCCAGGCGCTCGGCGGCACTGTCACCCGGACCGGTAACCGTGAGTACGGCGGCACTCCGCTGCGCCCCCGCCTCCTCGACCCCGGTGTGCTGCTGCGTGACCTGCCGGCGGACCTGCCGGTCTGGATGAGCCACGGCGACTGCGTCACCGAGGCGCCCGAGGGCTTCACGGTGACCGCCGAGTCGGCGGGCGCGCCGGTCGCCGCATTCGAGGACCTGGCCGGTCGGCGGGCCGGCGTGCAGTTCCACCCGGAGGTCGGGCACACCGCGCACGGTCAGGAGATGCTGACCCGTTTCCTCTACGACATCGCCGGCATCGAGCCGACCTGGACGCCCGAGAACATCATCGACGAGCAGGTCGCCCGGATCCGCGCCCAGATCGGCGACAAGGAGGTCATCTGCGGCCTCTCCGGCGGGGTGGACTCGGCGGTCGCCGCGGCGCTCGTGCACAAGGCGGTCGGTGATCAGCTCACCTGCGTCTTCGTCGATCACGGCCTGCTGCGTGCGGGCGAGGCCGAGCAGGTGGAGAAGGACTACGTCGCCGCCACCGGCATCAAGCTGAAGGTGGTCGACGCCGCCGACCGGTTCCTCGGCGCGCTCGCCGGGGTGACCGACCCGGAGCAGAAGCGCAAGATCATTGGCCGGGAGTTCATCCGGGTCTTCGAGGCCGCGGCCCGCGAGATCGCCGCCCACGGCGACGTCGAGTTCCTCGTCCAGGGCACCCTCTACCCCGACGTGGTGGAGTCCGGCGGCGGCACCGGCACCGCCAACATCAAGAGCCACCACAACGTCGGCGGCCTCCCGGAGGACCTGAAGTTCGCCCTGGTCGAGCCGCTGCGCACGCTGTTCAAGGACGAGGTCCGGGCGCTCGGCCTCCAGCTCGGCCTGCCCGAGGCGATGGTCTGGCGGCACCCGTTCCCCGGCCCCGGCCTGGCCATCCGGATCATCGGCGCGGTCGACCAGCAGCGACTCGACCTGCTCCGCCGGGCCGACCTGATCGCCCGCGAGGAGCTCTCGGCCGCCGGCCTGGACCGGGGCGTCTGGCAGTTCCCGGTGGTGCTGCTCGCCGACGTCCGCAGCGTCGGCGTGCAGGGAGACGGGCGCAGCTACGGGCACCCCGTGGTGCTGCGCCCGGTCTCCAGCGAGGACGCCATGACCGCCGACTGGTCCCGGCTGCCCTACGACGTGGTGGCCCGGATCTCCACCCGGATCACCAACGAGGTCGCCGAGGTCAACCGGGTGGTCCTGGACGTCACCAGCAAGCCGCCGGGCACCATCGAGTGGGAGTGAGCGCCGCTCAGGCGGCCGGCGGCGGGCCGAACGGGGTCGTCGGCGGGTAGGGCGGCGTCGGGGCGTACCCCTGCGGTGGCCCGCCGGGCGCGGGCCCGGCGGTGGGCGGCGGGCCGTTCTGCGGCGCGACGCCCGCGGCGTGCGGCCAGGCCGGCGCGCCGGTGGGCTCCTCCGGCATCAGGAACCACATGATCGGGTACGCGAACAGCGCGAGCCCGCCGGTGAGCAGGCCAGTGACCGCGAAGATCACTCGGACCAGGGTGGGGTCGACGGCGAAGTAGCGGCCGACGCCGCTGGCGACCCCCGCCACCATGCGGTCGGTGGTGGGTCGCCGAAGCTGCTTGTACGGGGCGTGGGAAGCGGTGGTCGATGTCATACCCCCACGGTCCGCGCTGGCGCCCGGCTCGCCCTCGGTGACCACCCGGATCAATACCCTGACCAATCCCTGATCGGGGCCAGAAAGTCAGGAATCCGACTCTTTTCCGTTCCGGTAACCCGGCCCGGGGAGAATTTGCGTCCGTGACCACCTTGCTGAAGCCGCTCCGCAGGATCGCGGCATACGCAGTTTGTGCTGATTCAAGCGGCCGAGTCCTGCTGGTCCGCGCATCGGAGCGCTCCGGCACCCCCGGAGCGTGGTCGCTGCCCGGCGGGGCGGTCGACCACGGCGAGGACCCGAACCACACTGTCGTACGCGAGACCGCCGCCGAGACCGGCCTCTCGGTCGCCGTCTCCAGCCTGGCCGACGTGCTCGCCGACATGCGGGCACTCCCCGACCGCGGCATCACCATCCACACCGACCGGCTGATCTACCGGGTGGCCGTGCGCGGCGGCACCCTCACCGACCGGGTCGGCGAACGCCCCACCGACCTGGCCCGGTGGTACACCCTCGACGAGGCGCGCGAGTTGCCGCTGCGCTCGTTCACCGCACGCGCCCTCGGGCTGCCCGCCTCCTCGGCCGACGTGGTGCCCGACGAGGCACCCGAATTCCCCTCCTTCTACGCCGTGCCCGGCCCCGACGGCCTGCACCGGGCCCAGCGGTTCGCCGCGTACGCGGTCTGCACCGACCCCGCCGGCCGAGTGCTGCTCACCCGCATCTCCGACGGCTACCCGGGCGCCGGCTGCTGGCACCTGCCCGGCGGCGGCACCGACTACGGCGAGCAGCCCGGCGCGGCCCTCATCCGAGAGTTGATCGAGGAGACCGGGCAGGCCGGCCGCCTCGTCGAACTGCTCGGCGTCGCCAGCCACCGCGACGCCGCCTCGCTCGGCCCCGAGGGCTACCCGATCGACTGGCACGGCGTACGCGCCTTCTACCGGGTCGTCGTCGACCAGCCCAACCCGCTGACCGTGGCCGACGTCGGCGGCTCCACCTGCGAGGCCCGCTGGTTCGGCCGCGAGGAGTTGGGCGCCCTCCCCACCGACCGCCTGACCGAGGTGACCGCCGAAGCAGTCCAGGCAGCCCAACTCACCTGACCCCGACCCGTCGCGCGAGGGCCGGCGGCCCGCCGCGCCGCCGACCGCGCCCACGTCCAGGCGCTGCGCGTCGGGTCTTGGGCCTCGGGCTTCGTGCCTCGGGCTTCGCGCCCCGCGCTTCGGGCTCCGCGCTTCGCGCCCCGCGCTTCGCGCCCCGCGCTGCGCGCGGCG
>NZ_JBEXHP010000100.1:0-20460 GCF_040607895.1 Micromonospora sp. NPDC005220 | reverse complement strand
GCGCCCCCAACTCCCCGTGGGCCGCCCCCCCCCGCCCGTCTCGTTGTGGTCAGCGCAGCGTCGCCGGCGTGGCCATCGCGACGACGATCTGCCGGTCGCCCTCGAAGACCTCCCGGCTGTGCGCCATGGCGACGTTGTCCACGAGGAGCAGGTCCCCGCGTTGCCAAGGCTCGCGGAGCGTGTTCGCCTCGTACACCGCGTTGATGGTTTCGACGATGTCCGCGCTGATCGGCGTGCCGTCACCGAAGCTCGTGTCGAACGGCAGCCCGTCCTCGCCGTACTCGAAAATGAGGAAATCGCGAATCAGCGGATCGAGGGTCCACTTGTTGAGGAACGCGATCTGATTGAACCAGCGGGCGGACCCGTCGGCCGGGTGCTCGACGATCGCGGTGAGCCGCTGGGTCGTGCGCAACCCGCCGCCGGACCGCCACTGCCAGGCTATGCCGTGCCGGTCGCAGTAGGCCTCGACCTCGGCCCGGCTGCTCAGCCCGAACGCCTCGGCCCAAGTCACGCCGGTCTCGGAGTTGTAGTTGCGGGTCAGCTGCCAGCCGCGGGCGGTGAACTCTGAGACCATCGTCGGCGGCAGCTGCTCCAGGATCACCCGGGAGTCGGACAGGCCGGTGACGCCGCCCTTGGCGGGCGGCTGGACGCATCCGAACATCAGATACCGGGGCGGGGCCGCGGTGTAGCTGAGCTCGTGGTGCATACACATGGGGAAGTCCGGCGTCCACTCCGTGCCGGAGTAGACGCCGGAACCGAAGTCGTCCCGCTTTGCGAAGCCTTCGCGCTCGACCATCAGCGGACCGAAGGCGGTCTCGGCGAGCTGCCCGAACGTCGCGGTGTCCGCCCATACCAGCCCGCGGACGACCACTGCGCCGTGCCCGGCCAGCAGGTCGGCCACGGCGAGGCGGTTGTCCTCGAACCACTGTCTGGGTTCGGCCGGCTCGTCCGCGACCGCCACCGGGACCTGGCCGGTCGCACTGGTCAGTTGGAGGTGAGGCACCGGCGTCACTGTTCGTACCTCCGGTCGAAACGGGGTCGGGGTCGCGTTGTCAGGACGCGGCGCCTTCCATGGCGTGGATCAGGCTCTTCGGACGCATGTCGGTCCAATTCTCCTCGACGTACGCGAGGCACGCCTCCCGGGAATCCTCGCCGAAACGGACCGTCCAGCCCTCCGGCACGGCTGCGAAGGCCGGCCAGAGTGAGTGCTGATCCTCGTTATTGACCAGAACGTAGAAACGTCCGTCCGGGTCCTCGAAGGGGTTCGACACGGCCTGCCTGCCTTTCAATGATTCACCAAAACGGATGTGCCCGCTCACGGTAAACAGCCACCGGCCGGCCCACAGGGGCGGATCAAAAACTCTTTTTCGCCTCCGCGCCCCATTGATGGGCCGTGCAGGGAAGCGATCTGCGGGCCTTCGTCACGGTGCGGGAGCCGAGCGTGCAGCTCACCTGGGAGGGGCAGTCGGCGCTGCCCGCCGCACGGCCGCACTGGCCCTGCTGGAGGGGGTCAAACAGGTCGTCGCGCCGGCCCGGACCAAGCTCGTGCGCCGCGGCAGATAACGGCGCCGGTGCTGCGATGGTAGGGACCGGCCGGGCTTGGCGGAAACCGGCAACAGAAATTTCGAACCGGGCTTCGGTGTACGTCGATCGATGATTACCGTCGGGACCGTCCGATCCCGGTATTTTGGAATCATCGACAGGCTTCCGGAGTATTCATGACTTCCGTGATCATGCCGATCGGCGTTTTCCGCGCCCGCGGAGCGCCGCGGGGCCGGTTCCTCAAGGTGCTGGCGGCGGTTCTGCGATATCTGTGGGCCTGCCGCCGGGACGGGCATCTGGAACGTGAACGCCGGACGCGCCGGGCGTCGGAGCTACGTCTCGCCCTGCAATGCGGCGGCGTGACGTTCATCAAACTGGGCCAGGCGCTGTCCACACGGCCCGACCTCTTCCCGGCCGAGTTGCGTACCGAGCTGGCGCGATTGCAGGACGACGTGCGCCCGGCGCCGTGGCCCCACATTCGTCAGGTGCTTTCGGAGGAGCTGAACGGCTCGCCGGAGTCGGCGTTCACTGCCATCGACGAGGAGCCGATCGCGGCCGCCTCGGTGGCGCAGGTGTACCGGTGACCCAGCGGGCGGTGGCTGCTACCCGACGTCGACTCTGACCAGGGCCACGAACTGCTCGGACACCCCCGGCTCGCCGACGCTACGGCCCGCAACCTCTACCCAGGCGTGGGCGGTGAACGGCTCGCTCCGGCGTACCCCGGCACACCAGGTCGGCCAGTAGCCGGACATCCGGCACAGCAGAGCCACGGCCAATGACCGCTGCAGGCATGCCTGCAGCGCGTTCATCCCCAGGCTGGCCGACATCACCCGGTCGCGACCGGCCTTCGCCTCCTCGTAGGTGGCCGCCCGGGCGCCGCGACTGACCCCGCGCAGGACCTTCGCCAGCAGCGCCGGCGGAAGGGGCCGGAGCACGTGCCCGAGAATGATCGCCGTCCTGGTCAGCAGGCGACGGCGTAGCGAGGGATCGCGCGGCCCACGGCGGACGGCCATCTCGAAGGTCATCGGAACACACCCGCTACCCGCATGGCGGCCACCAGCGACTCGACGTCACGGCGCGCTTGATCCAGGTCTACGTCGTACTGCTCGACGAGCTGTTGTGCCGCGCTCTCGGCGTCGGAGTCGCCCAGCAGGCTCCTGACGATCAAGGCACCGCTGGGGTTGAGCCGCCAGTACGTTCCCTGCCGTTGATGCAGCAGCACGGCTCCGAAGTCGGTCTCGGTGAGGGTGACATCGTCGTGTAGACGAAGGTTCATGGGTTCCCTTAATGCCTCGGGTGGATGGATGCGGGCCGGGCGCGGAGCCACGACTCGCAGGCGATCGTGCTGAGCAGCGCTCCGTCCGCCAACTCGGGGGCGGAGGGGGTCGAGCACAGCTGGCGCAGCCGGCCGGCGTCGATCAGGCCGAGATCGGCGAGGCGGGAATCCTCCCAGAGGCGCGCGAGCCGGACCCGCTCCTGACGCAGTCCCTCGGTGCCCTCGACTCCGCCTTGAGCCTTGGTCTGGCGGTCAAGACACTCATCCGGAACGATGCCGCGCATGGCCTCCGCCAGTAACGGCTTGTACCGATACGGGGTAACACGTTCCTCCGCGCGGACCGAGAACGCCGCCGCGACCACGTGATCGTCGAAGAATGGTGCGGCCAGAGGCAGGCCGACGGTCCGCGCCATGGCGTCCAGGACGCTCACCTCGCGGGTCGCGGCGCGGATCCCGTGCAGCTCTAGGTGTACGCCCTTCTCCTCGGCCAGCGGAACGGCAGAGGTCGCAGCCGCGTGGAGAGCCTCGGTGACCATGTCTCGCGCCATCGGTGTCAGCCAGGGCGGAACCCGCGGCGTCGGAACCCAGCCGAGGCTCGGGATGGTGATGTCGACGACCGGCGGCTCGTCCAGGTTCACGTCGAGCAGGCTGGTTCGCAGTGATCGGTGGTCGAGCAGTTCACGCAGGAGGGCGCCGCGTCGCCAAGAGAACAGGGCTCGGTAGCCACGCAGGTTCGCGACGGCTCGTCGAGGGGACCGTCTGATCAGCCGCTGGAGGTAGATCGGGCTGCCGGTGAAGAGCTGGTCACCACCGAAGCCGGTGAGGTGCATCGCAGAGCCGGTGCGAGCCATCCGCCGAATGGTGGACATGGCACGACCTCGGTACGGGACCATCATCGATGGCTCGTCGAGGACGTCCTCGCCGATGCCCATCTCGGCGTACGGCAGAGTGAACTCCTTCGGCGGCAGCACAACATGCTCCCGGAGTCGTAGGTGGGATGCCGCCAGGCGGGCCCAGCCGAGCTCGTCGGAGAGCGGATCGTCACTGTGGGCCGTGCAGGCCACGAGGTCGGCGGCCTTGCCGGCGGCCAGGAAGGCCAGCGCGGTGGAATCGTATCCGCCGGACAGATCGGTGCTCATCCGCTGTCCGGGCCGCACCCGAGCGTCCACGGCTGAGCTGAGGGCCGCGCGCACGGCTTGGGCGCCGTCGGCGAGATCGAGCGAGGGCTCCGGCGCCGACCACCACCGCACGCTGCGGGCGTGCCGGCCGTGACCGGTGACGAGTAGATAGTCGTACGGGTCGACGGCTGTCACGTCCGGCCACATCGGCGCCTCGCCGAGCGGATACGGCACCGGCTCGAGCAGCCGGATCGCGAGTGCGCTGGTCGCGGGCTCCGCACCGATCAGCGTGGCGAGCAGGTCCGCCCGGCTCGCCGCCACCGTGCAGCCGTTGATCTCGGCGTGGTGGACACGATGCCATCCGGACGCGGTGCCCTGGACCCTGAGGGCGTCACCGGCTGCCGCGACGATGGCGAACGAACCGGGCACGTCGTGGACGTGGTCCATGTCGGTGACATCGGTAGCTCCGGCCGCGAGACGAGCAAGGTCCTCTTCTCGGGCGCCAAACTGGCCGATCAGCGCAACTCGCATGGGTCCGTGCGTGGTGGCGACGAGCTCACCCGTGGACCATCGGCCGATGATCCACGGGCGCCCGGTCATGTGGCGAAGGGTCTGAATATCAGGCCCTGCCAGTGACGGATGCCAGGCCACGCCGGCCAAAGCCTCGCTGTCGGGTAGCACAACGAAGAAGGAATATCCATTGGGGCCTGGCATGCTCATTCCGTCAGATGAAGCGACGCACGAAAAGTTCCGCACTGATTGTGGTGACACTGAAGCCAGTCAGCTTGCGGAAGCTGCCCACCTTGGTGAAGGACGGGCTCTCGTACAGGTTTTTGTTCCGGTTGCTGTTGTTCATTGCTTCCTCCTATGGGTGTTCCGGCCGGCTCCGTCAGCCTAGATGTCACAGCAGGGGAGTGGGACCACGCATAGCAGCTTGCTAATCGTTCTTGACTTCGAACCCGTGCGTTGCTTCTCCACCAAACCGGAGAGTGTCGCTTCGGCCTTCGTGCGCGACCGCTGGCGAAGTCGCGAATTCGTCTCACGTTTCGGAAATCTTAAGCTGACGCGTGTACGTGATTCGCCGAGGGTGACCACGGGTGATTGACGACGATCACGTGCTGGCCCCCTGCTGTGGACGCCACGCGCCACCCCAGATGTCTGCGCAGCTAACCCGGTGTCGGCCGAATCGGCGCCGATGGTGAAGCATCCGGCAGTCGGAGTCCAAACCTGCGACCTGCGGCACGACATCCGGCATAACCCCGAACCGGCACCCCGCGCGCCGAGGAACCGCGTGTCGACATCGGCCCGGCGCACTCGGTCGGCTTGCGCCGAGCTATCCGGAGCCGATGGCCACCGTCATAAAGGGAGTTTGCCTACCATGGCAGCATGACCCGTGCAGCATGCCGCTACCTCGGATGGATCGCTGCGCGAGCCAGCTGCGCAGTCCTTCGTCATTCGGCACCGTGACCTGCCCTACCTTGACGCGGTCGTGCCGGGCGGGCTCGCGGTCCTCCTGGCAGTTGCCGTGCGGTGGGCACCGCGCCGACACGTCGCACCGGCGGCCCTGCTCGCCTCGGCCGCGATGGCGTTGTGGCCGTGGCCGGAGACCGCGGCGATGGCCATGCCGGACCGGGTCGTCGCCTCGGTCTTCTGGACCTCGCCGGCGGTGGTCGCGTTGGTTGTCGGTGGCTATCCGCGGCTGATGGCGCGTCAGCGCGTCGCCGAGGTGGAGCAGGCCCGCCGTGCTCAGCGCCTCAAACTGGCGCGTGACCTGCACGACTTCGTCGCTCATGACATCAGCGGGATCATCGGTCAGGCGCAGGCGGCTCGCTTCGTCGCCGACAGCCGGCCGGACGCAGCGGGTCCGGCGCTCGCGCGCATCGAGGCGACGGGACTGGCCGCGCTGACGACGATGGACCGGGTCATCCGCATGTTGCACGAGTCCAACGACCGCGCGGTGGAGCCGCCACCCACGCTGGACGACTTGCCGGCCGTGATCGAGCGGTTTCGCGCTGGGGGCCACATCGACGCACGGCTCGTGCAGACAGCGCGGACGAGGGACGTGCCGCAGCACGCCGCCGCGACGGCGTACCGGGTCGCGGTCGAGGCGCTGACAAACGTCCGCCGGCATGCCCCGACGGCGACCCACGTCGACGTGTCCGTAACCGGCAACGCCTCGGGCGTGCAGGTGCGGGTGTGCAACGACATGGCGGAGACGTCCCACCCGCCCACGCACCCGCGTGCCACCGAGTCGGGCGGTAACGGCCTGCAGGGGCTGCGGGAGCTGATCGTCAACGGTGGCGGTACGCTTTCGGCTGGGCCGTGCGAGCGCGGCTGAGAGGTCGTCGCGGTGATTCCGGGAGGCACCGCGTGACGAGCCGGGTGGTGCTCGCCGACGACCAACCGGACGTCCGCAGCGGCTTTCGTCTCGTCCTGGACTCGCAGCCAGACATCACCGTGGTGGGTGAGGCGGCCGACGGCGTGACGCACTGGCGATGGCGATGCGGCTGCGACCGGACGTCGTGTTGACCGACATCCGGATGTCGAGCATGGATGGCCTCGAGCTGACCAGGCTCCTCACCGCCGCGGGGATGCGCGTCGTAGTTGTCACCACATTCGACCTGGACGAGTACGTGTACGCCGCCCTGCGTAACGGCGCCTGTGGTTTCCTGCTGAAGCGGTCTGGGCCCGCGCTGGTGGAGGGCGTCCGTGCGGCCGTGGCCGGCGACGCGTTGATCAGTCCGCAGATCACCGTGCGGCTTCTGCAAGCGGTCGAGGCTGTCCGTCAGCCGGCGCTGCCGAACCCGCTGACCGCCCGGGAGACCGATATCGTACGGCTGGTCGCCCAGGGGTTGACCAACGCGCAGATCGGCGCCCAACTGCTCATCTCCGCCGGAACGGCGAAAACACACATCGCAAACATCCAATCAGCGAATCACGAGCGTACCTACCCATCGATGGTAGGCAGTGGCCCGCGCGGCGGTGGGCGTCGCATCCAATAATTTGTGCCGTCGTTGTTCGGGGTTCGGAGATGTCTTATCGTTGCTGCGGATCGCACGTTTCGTTCGCGGAATGGTCCGGATCTCAATGACACCCTCGGCGCGAACTCCGTGGAGGAGGACCCGTGCGCCCTATCTACAGCCGTTCGGCGGGTCGGCAATGACCGTCACAATTGACGCTGGCAGCGCGGCTGGCGCGCGTCCGGATCCGCTAGAGCCGATTGGATTACTCGCCCGGCTCTTTGATGCGTGCTCGCTGCGGCCGCTGATGCCACTCGACGGCGAGGTCGTCGCGGCGCGCGGCCTCGTCGAAGGAATGCCTGTCGTAGCCTTCGCCTACGCCCAGCAGGCGACGGGAGGTGTCCTCGGAACGGGTGGCTGCGCCCGCCTCGTCGCGGCGATCGAGGCGGCGGTGGCCGAGAAACTGCCCATTGTGGGTATCTGGCATCCCACAAACCTGCGCTCGGGCGCGACCGCCGCCACGGACGATAGTGTCGGTCAGGTCTTCGCGGCCAGGGCGCGCGCGGTGGGCAAGACTCCCTCGATCTCTGTCGTACTAGGACCATCGAACCTCGACACGGTTCCCGGGTCCGCGCTCGGTGATGTGGTGATCACGACCGGAGTAGGTCCCCTCGCGGACGACGGTTCGAGGGTGGAACACGTTGTGGCACCGAACGAGTCCGCCGCGCTCCGGCGGGCACGTGTCCTCGTGTCGCTCCTTGGCACGGCGGGACGCCCCACGCCTGTCGGCCAACTGTTCAGACAGGTTGGTCATCACGCAGTGCGGGAGCGTCGATCTCCCGTACCCCGCCGGCGAGGTGGAGACGACCCGCCATCGTGAGCCTGGCGCGCCGGGAGCACCGGCTGTACGGCACCTGTGAGGACCGAGGACCAGGGGCGATAGCCCGGCAGCTACCCGGCTCCGCAACAAGTTCCTGCCGAAGGAGGGATAGCGACACCGGGGGCGGTGCAGCACCGGACCGGGACTCGACGAGATTCCGCTGCGGTGTGGTAACCGTACGCTGTCACGCGACAGCAGAAAGTTCGAACTGGCATTCTTGTCGTCCCTTCGACGGACTAACGTCTGCTTCGTCCGAATCCCGGCATACCGGGATCGTCGACGGATTTCCGGAGTACCGATGGCTTCCGTGATCATGTCGATCGGTGGTCTCCTGGCCGGCTTCGGTGGTTGGCTGATCAGGTTCGCGCTGAGGCTGCGCAACCGGGCCGGCCCTCGGCCGTACGGTTTGCGGCCGGCCCTGACGGCCGCCATGGGGGCGGCGGTGGCGGCGGTCCTCGTCGCGTTGCTGCCGGGTTGGCCTGGCGCGCTGTTTGGCGTCGCCGTGGCGATGCTCGTGACCGCAGGCGCCCTGCTGCTGGCGCCTGCACCGGGCACAGTGGCCGGCGACCGGCGTGGTGCCACCGGACGAAACGACATGCGCGCCGACGGCTGCTCCTCAGGCGTGCCTCGTCGCCGGCTCGGCAGGGTGGCGATGGCGCTCCTGCGGTACGTCTGGGCCACCCGCCGCAACGAGCACCTCGACCGAGAGTTCCGGACCCGACGCGCGGCGGAGTTGCGCCAGGCCATGGAGAGTGGTGGCGTCACCTTCATCAAACTGGGGCAGACGCTATCCACCCGCGTCGACCTCTTCCCGCCCGAGTTGCGTCAGCAACTGGCCCGGTTGCAGGACGACGTTCGGCCGGTGCCGTGGCCGCAGATGTACCAGGTGCTGAGAGATGAATTGGGCGGCTCACCAGAGTCCGTGTTCGCCGGGATCGATCAAGAGCCGATGGCCGCGGCCTCGGTGGCGCAGGTGTACCGGGCGCGACTTCGGTCTGGCGCCGATGTGGTGATCAAGGTCCAGCGCCCGGGGATCGAAACGGCCCTCAGGACGGACCTACGGGCGCTCTTCCGCATAGCCAACATCGCTCACCTCTTCTCCAAGCGGATGCGGGCTTTAGGGGTGCGGCAACTCGCGGTAGGGTTCGCCGCCGCGATGTACGAGGAGTTGGACTTTCGGATTGAGGCTGGGAACATTGCCGCAGTCCGTGCCGTCGGGTTCGGTGGGTCGGCCAACGGCACGGTTATGCCGCACGTATACGACACCCCGAAAACCCGGCGCCTGATCGTCATGGAGCGCTTGGAGGGCATCCCGCTGACGGCGGACCAGAGCGCGATCGACAGCCGGGGCCATGACCGCATGGAACTGGCCCGGATACTCTTTCGCTGTGTGCTGCGGCAGATCGTCGTTACCGGGGTCTTCCATGCCGATCCACACCCGGGCAACATCATGATCCTGTCCGACGGCCGGATTGGACTGATCGATTTCGGGATCGTCGGGCGCCTGGACGAGCGTTCCCGACTGGCTTTCCGTAGCCTCCTCGCCGCGGTGGAACTCCAGGACGCCGCGGCGGTCTGCGATGCGTTGCTCAAGCTGACCACGTCCGCCGATGGCCTGGACAGGCGAGCATTTCAGCGAGCAGTAGCGAAGTTTCTGGATCGCTACGTCGCGTCCGGGGCGATACCGGACATGGAAATGATCTCGGAACTCTTCAAGCTCACGGCGCGATTCGGTCTCGGGATTCCGCCCGCGATGGCGGCCGTGGCGCGCTGCCTGATCACCATGCACGGCAGCATCGCTCGGCTGGCGCCCCGATTCAATATGATCACAGAGTGTCGCCGCTTGGTCGTCGCCGAGTTTCACGACCGGATTCGTGGCTGGGCCAGCCCAAAGTCGATGTTCGACGACGTGGCCGGCTTGGCCTCCGGGTTGGCGAGGATGTTGCGGAGTCGCGGCCTGTTCGGCAGCCCGGATGCGTGGCACGAACGCGACAGCGGGATGGCGTCTCCATCCAAGCCGCACTCTGCGGTGGTGGTCCGGCTCGCCGCCGCGACGATCGGCTTGACCGCGGTGGTTCTGCTGCTGCTCCAGCTCAGCCTGGGTGTGAAGCCTCTCGTGGACCTGCCTCCGGCCGCGAGCGCTGTGCTCAGTCAGGTCGGGTTACTCGGCATCGGACTGCTGGCCGTGTTGTTGACGATAGCGGGTTTGTGGGGCAGGCGATGAGCTGTTGTCCGAGCGGGTTCACGACGCCGACGTGGTGGCTCCCGCGTGAGCTACCGGAGACCCATTTGTGTTGCGCGACGCCGAGCAGATTCTTCGCTCACCGCACGTACTGCTGCGTCCCGCTCCTGCCACTGGCCTTCCAACGGGTGACTGGGGAATCTTGATGCGTATTGTGATCATGGCGGTTGGCAGTCGTGGCGACGTCGCGCCCTACACCGGGCTGGGCGTGCGCCTGCGGGAGGAGGGGCACGACGTCACTCTCGCGACCCACGCCCTCTTCGAGAATCTGGTACGCAGTCGCGGGCTGGGTTTCCACGTGCTGCCGCTGGACACTCAGGAGGAGATGACCTCCCGGCTCGCGGCGAGTGGCACCACCAACCCGTTGAAGGTGACGCTCGCGGTCAACAAGGTGGTGGCCGAGCACGCCCGGCCGATGGCGGAGGCGATGCTCGCGGCGGCGCGGCAGGCGGACGTCGTGCTCCTCACGCCGGCCGGCTGGATCGGCGCGCACGTGGCCGAGGGGCTGCGCCTGCCGAGCATGGGCGTCTACCTGCAGCCCCTGACCCCGACCCGGGAGTTCCCGCCGCCGACCGTCACCACCCGGTCGCTGGGTGGGTGGGGCAACCGGAAGGCGGCGACGTCGCTGCGCAGCATGGGGCAGAAGCCGTTCCGTGCGGTCGTCGACCAGCTGCGCGCCGAGCTGGACCTGCCGGTGCTGACGCCGGACGCCTGGCTGGCCCAGGTCGACGCGGCACGCTGGCCGATCTGTTACGGCTACAGCCCGACCGTGGTGCCGCAGCCTGCCGACTGGCCAGAGTGGAACCACACGGTGGGCTACTGGTGGCCGGCGCCCGACCCGGACGCCAAGCCCGACGCCGATCTTGTCGACTTCATCGCGGCCGGCCCGCCGCCGGTCTACATCGGGTTCGGCAGCATGCCCGCCGTGGATTCCGACGCCCTGTCCGCGCTTGTCGTCGACGCGCTGCGGGCCAGTGGCCGGCGGGCGGTGGTGAACAGCGGCTGGGCTGGTCTGCGGGCGGCGGGTGACGACGTGTTCACCGTGTCCGAGGTGCCGCACGACTGGCTGTTCCCGCAGATGGCCGCGGTGGTGCACCACGCCGGTGCGGGAACCGCTGCCGCCGGTCTGCGCGCCGGGGTGCCCACCGTCCCGGTGCCGTTCATGGTGGACCAGCCGTTCTGGGCGCGGCGACTCGAACGGCTGGGTGTCGCCCCGGAGGTGATCCCGTTCCGGAAGCTGACCGCGGACCGGCTCGCCGCGGCGCTCACCGAGGCCACCGGCAACCCGGACTACCGACGACGCGCGACGGATGTGGCCGGCCGGCTGGCGCGGGAGGACGGCGCCCTCGGCGTACTGCGGGTGCTGGAGCAGGTGACCGCATCGAAGGGCGGCGCATAAAGTTCTTCGATATGCCGTTGTGGCGCGTTCAAATTCCGGGTAATCAGATACCTGCATTGACGCACCCCGATTCTCAAAAGTAAGTTTTCGAACTCCGGTTCTCACTGTCGTGAACCACTCGCGACAATGCACTTCCCAGGTCCGCCGAGGATGGGTGATATCGGCGCGGCCACCGGAGTTGAGAGAGTTGAGAACGCGTCATGAATTCCGTCATGGAAATCGCCGTGATCGGAGCGTCCTGCCGACTGCCGCAGGCCCCTGATCCCGATTCTCTGTGGCGTCTGCTGAGCTCCGGCGCGAGCACGGTCGGCCGTACCCCCGTCGACCGCTGGGCCGAGACCACCTGGGGGGTCGGCTTCGGCGGCTTCCTGGAGCAGGTCGACCACTTCGACCCGGCGTTCTTCGGCATCTCGGCCCGCGAGGCCGCCGCCATGGACCCGCAGCAACGTTTGGCCCTCGAACTCGGTTGGGAGGCGTTGGAGGACGCCGGCCTGGTGCCCACGCGGCTCACCGGGCCGGCCGGGGTCTTCGTCGGCGCGACCGGCAACGACTACGCGTTGCTGCTCGACCGTCGGGGGCGCGGCGAGATCTCCGCGCACTCCTTCACCGGCCAGCAGCGCGCCATGATCGCCAACCGGATCTCGTACGCCCTGGGCCTGCGCGGGCCCAGCATGGTCGTCGACACCGGCCAGTCGTCCTCGCTCGTCGCCGTGCACCTGGCCTGCGAGAGCCTGCGCCGGGGCGAGTCGGCCGTCGCGGTGGCGGGCGGCGTCAACCTGAACCTCACCGTCGAGAACGCGCTGATCGTGGCCCGCACCGGGGCACTGTCGCCGGACGGCAGGTCCCGCGCCTTCGACGCCGACGCCAACGGCTTCGTGCGGGCCGAGGGCGGCGCGATGATGGTCCTCAAACCGCTCGCCGCCGCTCTTTCGGACGGGGACGTGGTCAGCGCCGTCATCCGGGGCAGCGCGGTGAACAACGACGGTGGAGGGCCGAGTCTCACCGTGCCGGAGGCGCGCGCCCAGGAGGAGGTCGTCCGCCTCGCCTGCGCCCAGGCCGGCGTCGAGCCGGCCGAGCTGCGCTACGTCGAGCTGCACGGCACCGGCACCCGCCGCGGCGATCCGGTCGAGGCCACCGCGCTGGGCGCGGTCGCCGCCGGCCGGCCGGGCGGGTTGCCGCTGCTGGTCGGCTCGATCAAGACGAACGTCGGCCACCTGGAGGCCGCTGCTGGCATCACCGGCCTGCTGAAGGTGGTGCTCGCGATGCGACACGGCGAGCTGCCGCCCAGCCTGAACTTCACCGCCGAGCGACCGGACGTCCCGCTGGCGGAGCGGAACCTGCGGGTGGTCACCGAGCGCACCGGCTGGCAGCGGCCGTTCCTGGCCGGCGTCAGTTCGTTCGGCATCGGCGGCACCAACTGCCACGTGCTGGTCGGGCCCGGCCCGAACGCCGCGCACCCGGAGAACGCCGCGCACCCGGGGAACGCCGCGCACCCGGGGAACGCCGCGCACCCGGGGAACGCCGCGCACCCGGGGAACGCCGCGCACCCGGAGAACGCCGAGCACCCGGGGAAACCGGCGCTGTCGAGGAGCACCGCGCCGGACGACCCCGCGCCGCCGATGAGCGCCGCGCCGTGGCTGCTCTCCGCGCGTACCCGGGAAGCGTTGCGGGACCAGGCGCGGTCCCTGCTGTCCCGGCTGGAGCGCAACCCGGAGGCGACGCTCGCCGACGTCGGTCACGGACTCGCCGTGACCCGCACGGCCTTCCCGGTACGGGCCGCGGTCGTCGGGCCCGACCGCGCCGCCCTGACCGCCGGGCTCACCGCGCTGGCCGACGGCCGGTCGGCGCCCGGCGTGCTGCACGGCACCCCGTCCGCCGGCGGCCTCGCGTTCCTCTTCACCGGGCAGGGCGCGCAGCGACCGGGCATGACCGCCGGCCTGTACGCCGAGTTCCCGGTGTACGCCGCCGCGCTCGACGACGTCGCCGCCCGCTTCGACGCGCGCACCGGCGGGTCGTTGCGGGACGAGATCTTCGCCGCGCCCCCGGTGTCCCGGCTGGACCGCACCGAGGTCACCCAGCCCGCCCTGTTCGCCGTCGAGGTGGCCCTCTACCGGCTCGCCGAGTCGTGGGGGCTGCGCCCGGACCGGCTGCTCGGCCACTCGGTCGGCGAGATCGCCGCCGCCCACGTCGCCGGTGTGCTCACCCTCGACGACGCGTGCACGCTCGTCGAGGCGCGCGGGCGACTGATGGGGGAACTGCCCGACGGCGGGGCGATGACGGCCGTCGAGGCCACCGAGGACGAGGTCGCCACCCTGCTGGACGCGGCGGACGGCCGGGCGACTGTTGCCGCGGTCAACGGCCCCGCCGCCGTCGTCCTCTCCGGCGACCGGGCGGCCGTGGCCCGGGTCGCGGCGCGGCTGCGCGAGCGGGGGCGCCGGACCCGGGACCTGCCAGTCAGCCATGCGTTCCACTCCCCGCTGCTGGAGCCGATGCTGGACCGGTTCGCCGCTGTGGCGCGGGGGCTGTCGTACGCGCCGCCGACCGTCCCGGTGCTCTCCAACGTCACCGGCGCGGAGGTGACGACGTTCACCGCCGAGCACTGGGTGCGGCAGGCCCGCGACACCGTACGGTTCGCCGACGGCGTCGCCGCCCTGCACGACGCGGGGATCACCCGCCTGCTGGAACTCGGGCCCGACGGCGTCCTCAGCGCGATGGCCCGCGAATGCCTCGCCGGGCGGGACGCCACAGTCGTGCCCCTGCTGCGGCGCGACCTGGACGACAGCACGGCGGTCGCCACCGCGCTCGCCACGCTGCACTGCACCGGGCAGGACGTGGACTGGGCCGGGTACTTCCGGCCGTACGCGCCCCGACGCGTGTCGCTGCCCACCTACGCCTTCCAGCGGCAGCGGTACTGGCTCGGCGAGAAGCCCGTCGTCACCGGCACGCCGACGCCCGCGCCGCCACGGTTCGACGGCGACGTGCGGGACCTCGTCCGCGCCGAACTCGCCGCCCTGGGCGTGGCGGACCCGGACGTCGGTACGTCCTTCCACGGCCTCGGCCTCGGCTCGCTGGCGCTCGTCGAGCTGGCGGCCCGGCTGAGCACGGCGACCGGGGTCTCCCTCGCCAGCGCCGACCTGTTCGACCACCCCACGCCGGAGCGCCTGGCCAACCACCTCCGGGGCGTCACGGCAACGGAGAGCGTGTCGTCCACCGTCACACCGGCGGCGAGTGCGCCGCCCACCGACACACCGGCGCGGGGCGCGCCTCCGCCCGGCGCCACGCGGCCAGAAGGCGCACCGGTTGGCGCCGCCACGCCGACGGTGGGCGTGCCGACCACCGCGGCTTCCGGCGAGCCGATCGCGATCGTCGCCATGGCCTGCCGCTACCCCGGTGGGGTCAGCTCGCCGGACGACCTGTGGCGACTGGTCACCGACGGGGTCGACGCCATCGGGGAATTCCCGGCCGACCGGGGCTGGCAGGGCGAGGGCCGGGGCGGTTTCCTCTACGACGCGGCCGGGTTCGACGCCGAGCTGTTCGGGATCAGCCCGCGCGAGGCCGTCGCGATGGACCCGCAGCAACGCCTGCTGCTCGAACTGTCCTGGGAGGCGTTCGAACGCGCCGGGATGCGCCCGGACGGCGACGCCGGGGTGTTCTTCGGCCTGAGCCCGCTCGGCTACGGGCCGGCGCTCGACGAGCCGGCCGAGGGCACCGAGGGGCACCGGCTGACCGGCACCACCCCCAGCGTGGCGTCCGGCCGGGTGGCGTACGCGCTCGGCCTGCACGGGCCGGCGCTGACAGTGGACACCGCCTGCTCGTCGTCGCTGGTGGCGCTGCACCTGGCGGTGGAGTCGCTGCGGCGCGGCGAGTGCACGATGGCGCTGGCCGGCGGCGCGGCGGTGATGGCGACGCCCGGAATGTTCGTGGAGTTCGCCCGCCAGGGCGGGCTGGCCGGCGACGGGCGGTGCAAGTCGTTCGCGGCGGCGGCCGACGGGACCGGGTGGTCCGAGGGCGCAGGCGTGCTGCTGCTGGAGCGGCTGGGCGACGCGCGGCGGCTCGGGCATCCGGTGCTGGCGGTGGTGCGTGGCTCGGCGGTTAACCAGGACGGGGCCTCCAACGGGTTGAGCGCCCCCAACGGGGCGGCCCAGCAGCGGGTGATCCGGGCGGCGTTGAAGTCGGCGGGGTTGTCGGCGTCGGACGTGGACGCGGTGGAGGCGCACGGCACCGGCACCACGCTCGGTGACCCGATCGAGGCGCGGGCGCTGATCGCCGCGTACGGGCCGGGGCGGGACCGGCCGCTGTGGCTGGGGTCGCTGAAGTCGAACATCGGCCACACCCAGGCCGCCGCGGGCGTCGCCGGTGTGATCAAGATGGTGCTCGCCATGCGGCACGGCGTGCTGCCGCGCACGCTGCACGTGGACGCGCCGACCCCGCATGTGGGCTGGACCGCCGGCGCGGTGTCGTTGCTGACCGGCGAGGTGCCGTGGGACGGGCCGAGGCGGGCCGGAGTGTCGTCGTTCGGCATCAGCGGCACCAACGCCCACGTCATCGTCGAGGCCGTCGCCGACCTGCCGAGCCACGCCGCTCCGAACGGCACCGCTCCGTCCACGGATCTGGACGCGCCCTGGATCGTTTCCGGCGCGAGCCCACAGGCGGTGGTCGCGCAGATCGACAACCTGAGCGCGCTGCCCGGCGGGGTCCGGCGGGTGGACGTCGCGCACGCCCTGGCGGTCGGCCGTACCGCGCTCGACTACCGCGCGATCGTCGGCCAGGACGGAATCCAGCGGGCCGGCGACGGCCGGGTGGTGTTCGTGTTTCCGGGTCAGGGTTCGCAGTGGACCGGGATGGGCCTGGAGCTGTGGGACTCGTCGCCGGTGTTCGCGGCCGAGATGCGGGCGTGCGAGGAGGCGCTGCTCGCGCACACCGGTTGGTCGTTGCGCGAAGCGTTGGCGGGCCCGCTGGATCGGGTGGACGTGGTGCAGCCGGCCCTGTTCGCGGTCATGGTGTCGCTTGCCGCGTTGTGGCGCTCCTACGGTGTCGAGCCGTCGGCCGTGGTCGGGCACTCGCAGGGCGAGATCGCTGCGGCCTACGTGGCGGGCGCGTTGTCGTTGGAGGACGCGGCGCGGGTGGTCGCGTTGCGCAGTCGGGCGTTGCGGGCGATCGCGGGCCGGGGCGGCATGGTGTCGGTGCCGTTCGCCGATCCCGATCCGGGCGACCTGTCCGTGGCGGCGGTCAACGGCCCCGATTCCACGATCCTGTCCGGTGACACCGACGCGGTCGAGCGCTTCCTGGCAGCCGAGCCGCGCGCGAGGCGGATCGCCGTGGACTACGCGTCGCACTCGCCGCAGGTGGAGGCGGTCCGCGACGAGATCCTGACCGCGTTGGCCGGCATCCGGCCGCGCGAGGCGCGGGTGCCGTTCCACTCCACCGTCACCGGCGAGCGGTTCGACACCACCGGTCTGGACGCCGGCTACTGGTACCGCAACCTGCGGCAGACCGTCCGGTTCGCCGACGCGGTCGCCGCGCTGCCCGGCGTGCTGATCGAGGTCAGCCCGCACCCCGTCCTGGGCCTCACCCTCGGCACCCTGCGTCGCGACCACAGCGACATGCACGCCGCGCTCGCCCGCGCCTGGACCCACGGCGCGCCCGTCGACTGGGCCACGGTGTACGCGCCACACCGCCCGCACCGGGTAGAGCTGCCCACCTACCCGTTCCAGCGGCGACGCTACTGGCTGACCCCGCGTCGCGGCGGCCACCCCGATGCCGGCCACCCCGATGCCGGGCACCCGCTGCTCGACACGACGATCGACCTGCCCGGCGGTGGACGCCTCTGCACCGCCCGGCTCTCCACCGACGACCACCAGTGGCTGGCCGACCACGCCGTCCTGGACACCGTCCTGCTGCCCGGCACCGCAGTGCTCGAACTCGCCCTGCACGCCGCCGCCGGTGACCCCGTCGCCGAACTGGTCCTGGAGTCGCCAGTGCGCCTGCCGCCCGGCGTGACGGTGCAGGTGCAGGTCGCCGTCGCCGCCCCGGACGCCGACGGCCGGCGCACGCTCGAGGTGCACTCCCGGACGGGGGAGTCGTGGACCCGGCACGCCCAGGGCGTCGTGGGCTCCCCAGCCGCGACACCGGAGCCGAGCACCGAATGGCCGCCCCCGGGAGCCGTCGCCGTCGACCTGGACGGGCGGTACGACGACCTGGCCGACGACGGGTTCGGTTATGGGCCGGCGTTCCGGACGCTGCGGGCGGTGTGGCGGCACGGCGACGAGCTGTACGCCGAGGTCGAGTCCACCGCCGACGCGCCTGCCGCGACGTCCGCGCTGCTCGACGGCGCCCTGCACGCGCTCGGTCTGGGCCCGTTCCGGCTCACCGAAGGGACCTGGCTGCCGTTCGCCTGGACCGGTGTGACCCGACACGCGCCGACCCCCACCGGCGGGCTGCGGGTACGCGTCACGCCGGCCGGGCCGGACGCGGTGGCCCTGACGGCCTACGACGACACCGGCGACCCGGTGCTGACCGTCGCGTCGATGCGCGCCCGCCCGGTCACGCCCGCCCAGCTCGGCGCGGCCACTGACGCGCTGCACCGGGTCGAGTGGACCGAGGTGCCGGTGCCCGCCGACGGCGTACCCGGGATGACTGTCGTCGCTGTCGACCCGCCGGCCGGCGCGGACCTCGCCGTCGCCGCCCACGCCGCCGCCACCACGGCCCTGCGCCTGGCGCAGGAGCACCTGGCCACCGACGACGGACCGCTGGTGGTCGTCACGCGCGGCGCGGTGGCCGTCACCGACGCGGACGCGGTGCCCGGGCTGGCCGCCGCCGGGGTCTGGGGCCTCATCCGATCCGCGCAGAGCGAGAACCCGGACCGGTTCGTGCTGCTCGACCTGGAACCCGACGCCGACCTGCCGGCCGCGCTGCCGCCGGGGCAGCCACAGATCGCCATCCGTGCCGGCAGGGCGTACGCGCCCCGGCTCGTGCCGGCCATGCCGCCGGTGGACGCGACACCGCCAACCCTCGACCCGGACGGCACCGTCCTGATCACCGGCGGGACCGGCACCCTCGGCCGGCTGGTCGCCCGGCACCTGGTGACCACCCGGGGGGTCCGCCACCTGCTGCTGCTCAGCCGTCGCGGGTACGCCGCCGACCTGGCCGGCGAACTCGCCGACCTCGACGTCGACGCCCGGTTCGTCGCCTGCGACGCGGGTGACCGGGAAGCCCTCGCCGCGGCAGTGGCCACCATCCCGGCCGACCATCCCCTGACCGCCGTCGTGCACCTGGCCGGCGTGCTCGACGACGGGGTGATCGGGTCACTCACCCCGGAGCGGGTCGCGACGGTGCTGCGGCCCAAGCTCGACGCCGCCGTGCACCTGCACGAGCTGACCGCCGACGCGGACCTGCGGGCCTTCTGGCTGTTCTCCTCGGTGCTCGGTATCACCGGCGGCCCCGGCCAGGCCGCGTACGCGGCGGCGAACACGTTCCTCGACGCCCTGGCCCAGCACCGCCGTGCAACCGGCCGGCCCGCGCTGTCCCTCGCCTGGGGCCTGTGGGCCGAGCGCAGCGGCATGACCGGCGACCTGAGCGACGTCGACAGGCGCCGGCTGGCCCGCAACGGTCTGCTGCCGCTCACCACCGAGGAGGGCCTCGACCTCCTCGACCGGGCCGCTGCCCTGGACGTCGCGGTGGCCGTGCCGGCCCGGCTCGAACCCGCCGCCGCGACTCCCCGGGCGACCCGGCGGTTGAGCCACCTGCCGGCCGGCGAACGCGGCGACGCCCTGCGCGACGTGGTGCGGCGGGCCGTCGCCACGGTCCTCGGCCACCCCGCCGACCACCCGATCGACGAGGAGCGCCCGTTCAAGGCGCTCGGCTTCGAATCGCTCACCGCCCTGGAACTGCGCAACCAGCTCGCCGCCGCCGTTGGCCTGCGGCTGCCCGCGACGCTGGTGTTCGACCACCCCACGGTGGCGGCGCTCGCCGACCACCTGGACGACCTGCTCGCCGGCAAAGCGGCGGCCGTCGTCGCCGCCCCCGCCGCCGTCCGGCCCGCCGACGAGCCGATCGCCATCGTCGCGATGGGCTGCCGCTACCCCGGGGACGTGCGGTCGCCCGAGGACCTGTGGCGGCTCGTCGCCACCGAGACCGACGCCATCTCCGTGTTCCCCGCCGATCGGGGCTGGGACGAACGCCTCTACGACCCGGACCCGCAACGCGCCGGGCACTCGTACACCCGGCACGGCGGTTTCCTGTACGACGTCGCCGACTTCGACGCCGAGTTCTTCGGCATCAGCCCGCGCGAGGCGACAGCGATGGACCCACAGCAACGGCTGCTGCTGGAGATCTCCTGGGAAGCCTTCGAGCGGGCCGGCCTGGACCCCCGCGCACTGCACGGCCAGCAGGTCGGTGTGTTCGCCGGTGCGATGTACCACGACTACGCCGGCCGGTTCGCCACCGCGCCGGAGGGCTACGAGGGACACCTGCTCACCGGCAACACCGGCAGCGTGCTGTCCGGCCGGGTCGCGTACACCTTCGGGCTCCAGGGCCCGGCCATCACAGTGGACACCGCCTGCTCGTCGTCGCTCGTGGCGCTGCACCTGGCGGCGGAGTCGCTGCGGCGCGGTGAGTGCGCGATGGCGCTGGCCGGTGGCGTGGCCGTGATGGCCACCCCGACGACGTTCGTGGAGTTCAGCCGCCAGGGTGGGCTGTCGGCGGACGGGCGGTGCAAGCCGTTCGCGGCAGCGGCCGACGGGACCGGGTGGTCCGAGGGCGCCGGTGTGCTGCTGCTGGAACGGCTGAGCGACGCGCGGCGGCTCGGCCATCCGGTGCTGGCGGTGGTACGCGGCACGGCAGTCAACCAGGACGGGGCGTCGAACGGGCTGAGCGCCCCGAGCGGCCCGGCGCAGCAGCGGGTCATCCGGGCCGCCCTGGACGCGGCCGGGCTGTCGCCGTCGGACGTGGACGCGGTGGAGGCGCACGGCACCGGCACCACCCTCGGTGACCCGATCGAGGCGCAGGCGCAGCTGGCGACGTACGGGCAGGACCGGGAACGCCC